>CAMEYZ010000013.1 GCA_945947715.1 uncultured Clostridia bacterium
TACCTCAGAGGTAACGACTACTAGCTTATTGTCGTCCTCGGGGCTGATAACGATATCGCCCAGCGAATTAGGAACGGGGAAGTCGAGCTCCTCTGCAGTGCCTGCGGAAACGTCATATCTGTAGAGAGCGCCTGTCATAGCATTCCAGGGGCCCTCGTTATTGGCGTAAACCACATACAGTCTGCCCTGAGAGTCAAGCTTCATTCTCTGAGGCATGTAGTCGGTGAAATTCTCAGCGATAGGATTCCAGCTTGCGCCACCGTCCTCGGAGACGTAGATGTTAGTCTCCTTCTTTGTGGATACGGAAACATAGATGCGCTGTGTAGCGTTTCCGTCCGAGCCAGTGGAGGGGTCAAATACGATACCATTGATACCATTGCCATTAGTTGTTGCGGTCACGGGGAAGGACTCCACCTTTTCCCATGTCATGCCGCTGTCGGTGGACTTGATAAGACCGCCGGTCCTGCCGCCGCAGAGGATAATATTAGTAGAATTCGGGTCAACAGCTATTCTTTCGCCGTTTCCTCTGCCCATGCCGTTTCCGTGGACGCGTATCATATCGGAGACCTCGACCTGAGTGAAATGGTCGCCGTAGTCATTTGATACCATGATGCAGGTCTTGCCGCTGCTGAAATATTCGGTACCCGCAGCAAGATATACCTTTGAGGGGTCCTTGGGGTCAACAGCAATACCGTCGATGCCGAGAAGTCCCACATCATCAACGGTGGTATCATAGCCGAGGGATATCCATTTTTTCTGGGAATCGTCCCAGCGGTAAGCTCCGCCCACGTCAGTTCTTGCGTAGAACAGACCCTGTTCGGAGGTGCTGATGATACCGGTAACAAATCCGCCGCCGCCGATCTCCACCTGACCATAGGTCCAGTCGGAGTTAACGAACTTTGAAGGGTCAGCAGAAAGCTCAGCAGCTTCGGTCTGAGCCGCCTGACTGTCAGACGCAGAGGTGTCATCGGTGCTGTCCGAGTTCTTGCCGCAGCCCGTCAGCGCCACAGAGGATAAGCACACCGTAAAAGCGGAGAGCAAAGCCAGCACTTTAGATGATAACGTTTTCATTTTTTTCGCTCCTTTATTTATTGGTTAAATGCTTGGTAAGCATATTATATCACGAATAACCTATTTTGTCAATTACTTTTAGAAAATACTTGCATAATAAAAGGACGGCATAGCAGCCGTCCTTGATACACTTATGTGCTGTGATATTAGTTATTGATTTCGCCGTGAGATAATGCTGTCAGATAAGCATTGATAAAACCGTCGATATCCCCGTCCATTACCGCGCCGATATTACCATTTTCAAAGTTAGTGCGGTGATCCTTTACCAGTGTGTAGGGCATGAACACATATGAACGTATCTGTGCGCCCCATGCGATCTCCTTCTGAACGCCCTTGATATCCTCGATCTTGTCGAGATGCTCGCGCTCCTTTATCTCAACAAGCTTTGAGATAAGCATTTTCATAGCATAGTCCTTGTTCTGATACTGGCTTCGCTGAGTCTGGCAGGAAACCACTATTCCGGTAGGCTTGTGAGTAATTCTTACCGCAGAGGAGGTCTTGTTGACCTTCTGTCCGCCTGCGCCGCTGGCACGGTAGAAGTCTGTTTCCAGGTCCTCGGGGCGTATCTCAACGTTAAGGTCTGCGTCTCCCATTTCGGGCATTACTTCGAGAGAAGCAAAGCTTGTGTGACGTCTGCCTGACGCATCGAAGGGGGATATTCTTACAAGGCGGTGAACGCCTGCCTCAGACTTAAGGAAGCCGTAAGCATTGATGCCCTCCACCAGCAGGGAAGCGGATTTGAGTCCGGCTTCTTCGCCTTCGAGGTAATCGAGAGTAGTGACCTTGTAATCGTGGCGCTCAGCCCAGTGATTGTACATTCTAAACAGCATCTCTGCCCAGTCCTGAGCCTCAGTGCCGCCTGCGCCCGCATGGAAGGTAAGGATAGCGTTCTTGCTGTCATACTCGCCCGTGAGAAGAGTAGTGAGCTTGATAGTTTCCAGCTCGGACTTGAATTTTTCGGCCTCGCCGCGAATCTCGCTGACAGAAGCCTCGTCCTCGTCGTCGCCTGCTTCGATGGTGAGCTCAATCATGGTCAGGGTATCGTCCAGCAGAGTTTCCAGCTTTTTGTAGCTTGCAACAGTAGCCTCATTCTGCTTTATTTTCTGCATTGTCTTCTGAGAATTTTCCAGATCGTCCCAGAAGCCGTCCTTAGCGGATTCCGCCTGAAGCTCTTCGATTTCTTTTTTGCACTTATCGATGTCCAGGATGTTGTAAAGCTCCTTCATGTCCTTGTGATAGCCTTCAAGCTCAATTCGTAATTCGTCAAGTAAAAGCATGATATATTCCTCCGTAAAAATTATTTCGTGTGATGTTTTACCGCCTTGTGGGACCATTCCAGACGGCTTTTCGACAGATAGAATACCTGTGCGCTGTAAAGTCCCTGATATCCCGATAGCATGTAGCTGACTGCAATTGCTGCCGCATAGAATACCAGTCCCTGTGGACCGAAAAGCTCTATTCCGAGGATAATGGTGGCAAGGGGACAGTTTGTAACTCCGCAGAAAACTGCAAGCAGTCCCACAGCCGCACCGAAGGACGGGTCAAGGCCGATAAGGTGAGAGGCTGCGCAGCCGAGAGTAGCTCCCACGAAAAACGAGGGGACTATCTCTCCGCCCTTGAAGCCTGCGCCGAGAGTAAGTGCTGTTATTAATATTTTGATAAGAAAAGCAACAGGAAAGGCTTCTCCCTCAAATGCCCTTTCGATAACGTTGACGCCTGCGCCGTTATAGTCATAGGTGCCGAGCAGAAGTGTCAGCAGAAGCACGATA
Source organism: uncultured Clostridia bacterium (assembly GCA_945947715.1). Taxonomy (GTDB): domain Bacteria; phylum Bacillota; class Clostridia; order Oscillospirales; family Ruminococcaceae; genus RGIG4694. The sequence continues at coordinate 2,841 of CAMEYZ010000013.1, forward strand.
GCAGAGCCTGCCAGCACACGCAGATAGGGATTTTTTATATATTTTTGGTAAAGTTTCTTAGCAATATGCATAGCCTCGCAGAAAAGAATACTTGTCAGTGCGCAGAGCACGCCGAGAATAAGCACCTTTGCGAGAGTGAGTGCGGAGTCCTCCGACAGCACGGGGACGTTCTGCACTGTAAAGGATGTGGGGGTGACATTAAATACTCCTGCGGTAACAGTTGCAATGACCGCTGATAAAATACAGGGAGCGATAGCTGTATACTGTGCAGCTCCGACGATAGTGACCTCCATTGCGAATATGGCGGCTGCAATGGGAGTGCCGAACAGTGCGGAAAAGCCTGCTGCCATGCCGCACATAGCAAGCTCTGCGCTGTCCTCGGGGCCCAGCTTTAAAAGCTTTCTGATAGGAGAAGCAAGGCTTGCGCCCATTTGGAGAGCAGCTCCCTCGCGTCCTGCGGAGCCTCCGCAGAGGTGAGTCAGAAAGGTAGCCGAAAATATCAGCGGAGCAAGCTTTAGCGAGATGCTCTTGTGGCCTCTTGCTTCGAGGATAACGGCGTCAGTGCCCTTGTCCTCAGCCATGCCGCATATCCTGTACAGGAAAACTATCAGCAGACCTGCGACGGGAAGTCCCAGCATAACGACAGGGTGTTCGGTGCGAAATTCGGTGGCAAAGTCCAGAGCATGATGAAATGCCGCGCCAGCGATGCCCACGACGATGCCGACGACTATCGCCACCAGCAGCCACTTCACAAAGCCTATGTAAATAGCCTTGTAAGCGGCAATGCCTGTATCGAAGCTGTTTTCGGAGGCTTCCTTTTCCGTTGTGACAGCTTCATTTGTGTTTTCGGTATTAGTAGTTTCGATGTTTTCAGTTTCGGTTATTTTCTCTTTTTCGGTTATCACAGTTTTCAGATTCCTTTCAAAGGATCACTTTTGCAGCATAAGGAGCAGCTCTCGCAGCAGCTTGCAAGCGAGAGCGGTAGACCTGCCGCTCGGATCGTAATGGGGAGACAGCTCATTGATGTCTATTCCCGTTATGTTAAGTCCTTTGAGTTTAAAAAGTGCGTCAAGGAGGGTGTTATAGGACACACCGCCTGCCTCGGGGGTACCTGTTCCGGGGAACTCGGAGGGGTCGATAACGTCCATATCTATGGTGAGGTAGACATTTTTGCCCGCAAGGATTTCGGGGAGCTTACCCATTCCGTCAAGGGTATGAGGATTCATAGAGGTGTGCTCTTTAGCGAAAATAAATTCGTCCCTGTCGCCGCTTCTTATGCCAAACTGGAAGATATGACCGTCGCCCACAAGCTCGTGGCAGCGTCTCATAACGCAGGCATGGGAGAGCTTCTGACCGAGATAATCGTCCCGGAGATCGGCGTGAGCGTCAAGCTGGATAATGTACAGGTCGTCGTACTTTTTCTTAACAGCGCGGACTGCGCCGAGAGTGACAAGATGTTCGCCGCCCAGCATAAAGGGAAGCTTACCGTCCCGGAGAATTTCCGCAGTACGTTCCTCGATATCCTGGAGAGCCCTTTCGGGAGAGCCGAAGCAAAGCTCGATATCGCCGCTGTCGAAGATATCATAATCGGTGATATCCCTATCCTGTTTAAGGGAGTAGGTCTCAATGCCGAAGCTTTCCCTGCGGATAGCGCTGCTACCGAAGCGGGTGCCGGGGCGATAGGAGGTAGTGCTGTCAAAGGGAGCTCCGAAGATGACTATTCCTGCGCTGTCGTAATCGCTGTCGCAGCCGATGAATACATTCTTTTCGTTTTCCATTATATGTTTGATACCTTTCTTGGGGATTGTTTTTTATATGAGCGGCGGTTCGTTTTCGGCTATGATTTTTTTGCATGCCTTTGAGATTTACCGACTATTCACGGTTTGTTTTCGGCGGAGCAGAGCTCCGCGCATTTGAGACGCTCCGCTGTCAAATGCAGCGCCGCCCGGATTTTTCTTACTGTTCGTTTCTATTTACTATTTGTTTTATCCGTCCGCTTTTTTATTCGGACGGCGTTATCAATTGTTTGTTCCTTCGGCTTTCGGTCACTTCCGCGGGTTGATGTCGCATATGCTAAAAACTCCAAACGCGGCAACCGCTGTCGGGCGGACCCGACCGCTGCCCTTTGGAAACCTGCAGCCTTGAAAGGCTGGCGAACTTTTTATTGCCGGGTTACGTACGATTTGCTGTTACCCTCAGCCTCGTACCTTCGCTATTAACTATTAACTATTAACTATTCACTATTCACTCTTCACTAACTTTTTTCAAGTAGCTCCTTCACATAATTCGGAATCGCAAAGCTTCCTCTGTGCAGGTCGGTGTTGTAGTATCTCGTCTTTATGCCAAGACTGTTCCAGCGGTCTGCATCGAATTTCAGCGGGTCTACCATCTTGGACGCAAATCCGAACAGCCAGTGCCCCGACGGATACGTTGGAATGTGGAACTGATATACTCCGCATATCGGGAAAAATTCCCTGATGCGCCTGTGTGCTCGCTGCATCGCCTTTGCGTCGTCCGCGTAATAGGGCGATTCGTGCTGATTGACCAGCACACCGTTTTCGGTCAGCGCCTTGCAGCAGTTGCCGTAAAATTCACTGGTGAAAAGTCCCTCTCCCGGACCAAAGGGGTCGGTGCTGTCCACGATTATGAGGTCGTAGAAATTCTCCTTGCTGCGGACGTATCTGAGACCGTCCTCAACATGGATATGCACTCTCGGGTCGTCCAAAGTACAGGTGGTGCTGGGGAAATATTCCCTGCAAACGTCGATGACACGTCCGTCTATCTCTGCCATGTCGATGTGTTCAATGGTGTCGTAGCGGCATAGCTCGCGTATAGTACCACCGTCGCCTGCGCCGATGACCAGCACTCTCTTCACGTCAGGATTTGCCGCCATGGGCACATGAACGATCATCTCATGATACATGAACTCGTCCTTTTCGGTGAGCATCATCAGTCCGTCAAGGGTGAGAAAGCGTCCGAACTCGGGGCTTTCAAACACGTCGATACGTTGATATTCGCTCTGTTCAGAGTGGAGGTGCTTATCCACTCTTATGGACATTTTCGCATCGTTGGAATGAAATTCCGTAAACCATAATTCCATATGGGCTCGACTCCTTATCTTATCACACGAATGTAGTTTAGCTCCAGATCCTCGGTGCCCGTCATAAAGCAGCCCTTTTCCTTGCAGTAGGAAATGTAGGTGATTATTTCAGGCGTGATAAGCTCGCCGGGGGCGATTATGGGGATACCCGGAGGATAGCACATTACCGATTCACCGCTTATCCGCCCTGCGCTGTCGCCGATAGGAACAGATTCCTGTTCGCTGTAGAAGGCATCGTGAGGGGATATTTTCACGGTAGGATTGATATATTCATGGTCGAAAAGCCCCGCCTTGTCCTTGGAGAAGCGGCGCTTTATCTCAGAAAGGGCAGAAACAAGACGTTCGATGTCCTTCCACTGGTCGCCTGCGGTTATAATGGCGAGGATATTTCCGATATCGCCGAATTCTATCTGGATATCGTAGCTATCCCGGAGGATATCGTAAACCTCGATACCCGCCAGACCGATATCCCGTGTATATATTGAAAGCTTTGTGCGGTCGAAGGCGTAAAAATCGGGAGTGCTTGCAAGCTCGTCCGCATAGGCATAGTAGCCGCCTATTTTGTTTATCTCCTCGCGGGCGTACTCCACCGATTCAAGCATTTTCCGGCACATTTCCTTACCTCTTGTGGCAAGATTTCTCCGTGAGATGTCAAGGGAAGCAAGCAGCAGATAGGATGCACTTGTGGTCTGGGTAAGATTTATCACTGCGCGGACGTGGCCCTCGGTGACCTGCGCACTTTGTCCCACAAGAAGAAAGGCGCTCTGCGTAAGTGAGCCGCCTGTCTTGTGCATAGATACCGCTGCAAAGTCAGCGCCTGCTGCCATTGCGTTTACGGGCATATTTTCGCCGAAGTAGAGATGTGTTCCGTGAGCCTCGTCGGCAAGAACAGCCATACCATGGCTGTGAGCAAGCTCGACTATACTTTTAAGGTCGGCACAAACGCCGTAGTAGGTGGGGTTGTTCACCATAACAGCCTTTGCATCGGGACTCGCTTCGATAGCTTTTTTTACGTTTTCCACGCTCATTCCGAGAGGGATACCCAGCTGAGAATTTACGCCCGGGTCCACGTAAACAGGGACTATCCCGCTGACAACAAGAGCGTTGATAGCGCTCTTATGGACGTTTCTGGGAAGGATTATCTTGTCGCCCTCCTTGCAGACGGACATTATCATCGCCTGCACTGCGGAGGAGCCGCCATTTATCATAAAGAAGCAGTGACGTGCACCGAAGGCCTCAGCCGCCAGCATTTCCGCGTCTCTGATAACAGAAACAGGGTGGATAAGGTTATCGAGAGGCTTCATGGAGTTAACGTCCACCTCCATGCAGGTTCGTCCGAGGAAAGCGGTCAGCTCAGGATTACCCTTGCCGTGCTTGTGGCCGGGAACATCAAAGGGGACGATACGCTCGTCCCGATAACGAAGAAGAGCCTCATAGATAGGAGCATTGTTTTGGTTCATCATAGTAAAATCACCATCCAAAAGGGTTGCCGGCCGCAGCGTTATGTGGGGAAATCATGGCAGTATTTTCACCGTCGTCATGTTTTCCCGTCCCGGTCATAAATATTCTGTCCGTGGAAAATCTCCAGCATTTCCCGTCTGATAAGGTCATTTATTTCAAGTCTGCGCTTAGGCGCGAGCTCGTAGGTGTCGGTGTTGAACAGGTAGTTCTGGAGAACTATCTCCTTAATTATCATCTTGGTGTGGAAGATGTTGGACTGGTAAACATTGACATCTATCGCATCGTAGCGGTCGATAGTCTCCTTGGCGATGTAGTCCTGGATAGATGTGATATCGTGGTCTATGAAGAGCTTTTTGCCTGCCGCATCGCGGGTGAAGCCTCTTACGCGGTAGTCAATGGTAATGATATCCGAGTCAAAGCTTCCGATAAGATAATCGAGGCATTTCAGTGGCGTTATCTGACCGCAGGTAGAAACGTCGATATCCACGCGGAAGGTAGTGACCGCATTGGAGGGGTGGAACTCAGGATAGGTATGCACGGTAAGATGACTTTTATCCAGATGTCCTGCGATGCTCTGCTTGTCGATAACGGGCTTTGAGACCTCCTCGTGGGCGGTGCGCATGTTGCAGGATTCGTCGATATCCTCCTTATCGAGATGCTCCTCGGAGATAAGGAGTGTGACAGAAGCGCCCTGGGGCTCATAGTCCTGCTTTGAGATATTCAGCACATGAGCACCTATCATCTCGGTAACGTCGCAGAGTATCTTAGTCAGACGCTCAGAGTTATACTGTTCATTGATATACTTAATATAGTCCTGCTGTTCGCGCTGACTCTTTGCATAGCATATATCATATATATTAAAGCTGAGAGTTTTGGTCAGGTTATTAAAACCATAAAGCCTGATCTTTTCGTTCAACCCTATCATCACCTCATAGAAGTAAGAAATTAAGAAGTATATACATAAATACTCAATATAAATAATACGACAATATTGTAAAAAAGTCAATAGCTTTGTGGGAATTTCAGAAAAATTTACAACTTTTACTTCGCGGCAAAATAAGGGGAGTAATGTAAAAAAACTGTTGCAAAATACATATAAATATGGTATAATATATGTAACACTATGAGCAGTGAGTGTTTTAGCTCCAAAAATGCTTCAAAACAGAAAGGACGGCGGCTTCTATGCTGGAAAAAGCTATCTCCGATAATGGTTCCCGTATTGATTATAAGGATATGACCAAAAGTCTGCAGCAGAATCTCTCTAAGCTTCAGCTCAAGCTGAAGGAAAAGCATGTTCCCGTGATAATAGTATTCGAGGGCTGGGGTGCTTCAGGAAAGGGCTCCCTTATCGCGGATATCATCAAAATGCTGGACCCACGCTTTTTTAACGTTTATTCCACGCTGCCCAATACCGAAACGGACAAGCGCTATCCGCTGATGAAGCGCTTCTGGGAGAATATCCCCGCTAAGGGAAAAATGTCCATAATGGACCGAAGCTGGTATCAGGAGCTGGCTATCGCAAAGCTTGAAGAGGGCATCTCCGAGGAGGAGTACGACAGACGCATAGAATCGGTCAATACCTTTGAGCGTCAGCTCACCGATGACGGTTATCTTATCATCAAGCTTTTCCTGCACATCTCCCGCCAGGAGCAGAAGCGCCGCTTTATCAAGCTCCGTGAGGACAGCTCCACCAAATGGCGCGTTACCGATACCGATAAGATGCGCAATAAGAACTACGACACCTACTATAAGCAGTTCGACGATATGCTCAAGCGGACCGATACCGAATACTGCCACTGGCGCATCATCGACACTACCGATAAGCAGTTCACCCGCTTTCAGCTGTTCAATATCCTTGTGAGTCAGATAACTAACGCCGTTAATTCTGAGCCTCACTATCCTATCCCCGCAGATGTGACGACCATGTTCCCCATGCAGAAAACACCCCTTCTGTCTGAGGTTTCTCTGGAGAATAAGGTCATAAAGCCGTCGAAATATCCCGAAGAGCTGAAAAAATGTCAGAAGCAGTTAGCTAAGCTCCACGGAAAGATATATAAGAAAAGAATACCCGTTGTCATCGCCTTTGAGGGCTGGGACGCTGCTGGTAAGGGAGGCGCGATAAAGCGTCTGGGAGCGGCCTTCGACCCCCGTGGCTATGAGGCTGTGCCCGTTGCGGCTCCTGAAAAGTATGAGCTGGAGCGCCACTATTTATGGCGGTTCTGGCGGAAGCTGCCCAAAACAGGACATATCACCATATTCGACCGCACATGGTACGGGCGCGTCATGGTAGAAAAGCTGGAGGGGCTCACCCCCGAAGCAAGATGCGCAATGGCGTATCGTGAGATAGATGAGTTCGAGCGTGAGCTTACACGTTCGGGAGTTGTCCTGATAAAGTTCTGGATGCAGATAGATAAGGACGAGCAGCTCAAACGCTTCAACGAGCGCATGGAAAATCCCGAGAAGCAGTGGAAAATAACCGACGAGGACTGGCGCAACCGCGAAAAGTGGGACCTGTACGAAAGTGCAGTCAATGAAATGCTCGAAAAGACCTCCACCGCATACGCACCCTGGACCATAGTGGAGAGCAACGACAAGCTCTATGCCCGCATCAAGGTGATGAATACGGTTATCGACCGTCTGGAAGAAGTTTTAAAGAAGTAAACAGCCTGCAGTTAACAGTTGACAGTTAATAGTTAACAATGATATTATGACCCTAACTATTAACTGTTCACTGTTGACTGCTTTGCTGTGTGCTCAATAAAAGGAAGAGACCAAATGCAGCAATTATCCACGAAAAAGGCGGCTTTAAAGGCTGCTTTTCCGCATACTCTGCCTATCATGGCAGGATTTTTATTTTTAGGCTTTACATACGGGCTTTATATGCACTCGCTGGGGTTCGGATTCTTATATCCGACGCTCATGGCGCTGTTCATTTACGGCGGTTCGCTGGAATTTGTGGCAGCGTCCATGCTGCTAAGCGGCTTTGCGCCGGTTCAGACGCTGATAATGGCGCTTATTATCCAGGCAAGGCATCTTTTTTACGGGCTTGCTATGCTGGATAAGTACAAAAACATGGGACGGAAAAAATTCTATCTCATATTCGGACTGTGCGACGAGACCTTTAGCGTGAACAGCTCCGCCGAGATACCCGAGGGTGTGGACAAGGGGCTTTTCATGTTTTTTGTGACACTGCTTAATCAGCTATACTGGGTGGTCAGTGCTGCTCTGGGCGGACTTTTTGGCAGCGTGATAAGCCTTGACCTTGAGGGCATGGATTTTGTTATGACGGCGATGTTCACCGTCATATTCTTAGATCAGCTGCTTAAGGAAAAGCAGCACTATTCCTCGGCAATAGGCGTTATCTGCACAGCTGTGTGCCTGCTTATATTCGGCAGGGATTCCTTTATGATACCCTCCATGCTCTGCATACTGGTGCTGCTGACAGCCCTCCGCAGACCTATCGAGAAAGGAGCGGATGAGCTGTGACATTAACTCAGGAGATTATAACCATAGCAATGTGTGTGCTGGGAACAATGGCCACAAGATTTGTTCCGTTCATAGTTTTTTCGGATAAAAAGCCTGTGCCGAAATATGTGCAGTATCTGGGAAAAGCGCTTCCCGCCGCAGCATATGGCATGCTGGTGGTGTACTGCCTAAAGGACGTCAGCATCATGGAAGGCTATCACGGCATACCTGAGCTTTTGGGAATAGCAGTCACTGCGGGGCTTCACCTGTGGAAGCGGAACATGCTGCTTTCTATTGCAGGTGGGACTATATTTTATATGCTATTGCTGCGGGTCATTCCTATGCTTTGAAAGGTCAGTCTATGAAACGTTACGAACACGGCGGGAACTATTTTTCCCGTGATATAATACATGATTTTTCGGTGAATATCAATCCGCTGGGAATGCCCGAGGGGGTAAAGCGGGTGCTTGCAGAAAATACGGATAAGTTTTCGGCATATCCCGACCCTAAGTGCAGTGAGCTTGTGAAAAGGCTCTGTCTGAGGTGGGCTGCGATATAGTTTTCCATGAGCTGAATGAAGCAGAAGATTTTGCATTAACTGAGCATATCCTCGATGATATTTCCGATGATGATGATATAGATATGCTTTTCCTGTGCAGTCCCAACAATCCCACGGGAGCGGTGATAAAGCCGTTTCTTATGGATAGGATATATGAAGAATGTCGCCGGAAGGATATCCTGCTTGTTGTGGACCAGTGCTTTATAGGCTTTGTCAGCAAATGTGAGAGATATTTATTGAAGCCAAAATCTGGAGCAATAGTGCTGAAAGCCTTCACCAAGCTGTATGCAATGGCGGGGCTGCGGCTGGGGTATATGCTCTGCGGAGATATATACCTTGCCGAAAAGCTGAGGGAAACGGGACAGTGCTGGAGCGTGTCCGTCCCTGCGCAGCTTGCGGGAGAAGCAGCTCTTTTGGAAAAGGGATATGCTTTGGAAACGGCAGAGCTTATCCGCAGGGAAAGGGAATATCTGACCTGCTCACTGGAAAATATGGGCTTAAAGGTATATCCCTCCGAGGCCAATTTCTTGCTTTTCCGAAGCGCACTTCCGTTAGATGAGCTGCTGCTTAGGGAGGGCATCGCAATAAGGAGCTGCGCAAATTTCCGCGGACTGGACAGGACATATTTCCGCACTGCGGTAAGGACTCACGAGGAAAATACTGCGCTGATAAACGCAGCTAAAAAAATTATCGTCAGCGATAAAGGCTAAGGAGTATTTTATGGCAAAGGCAATAATGCTGCAGGGGACCATGTCAAATGTGGGGAAAAGTTTGCTGTGCGCCGCGCTCTGCCGGATTTTCAGGCAGGACGGTATGCGAGCGGTGCCCTTCAAATCACAGAATATGGCCCTTAATTCCTATATCACCCGAGAGGGGCTTGAAATGGGACGGGCACAGGCTATGCAGGCGGAGGCGGCAGGAGTGGAACCGTCAGCGCTGATGAATCCTGTGCTGTTAAAGCCTACGGGAGATACGGGCTCACAGGTCATCGTAAACGGTGAGGTGCGTGGGAATATGCGCGCCGCTGAGTATTTCCGATACAGAAAGTCCCTTATTCCTGAGATAATGGCAGCGTACAACAAGCTTTCCGAACAGGCGGATATAATAGTGATAGAGGGCGCAGGAAGCCCTGCGGAGCTGAATCTGAAAAGGGACGATATAGTCAATATGGGTCTGGCAGAGCTTACGGACGCGCCTGTGCTGCTGGTGGGAGATATCGACCGAGGAGGCGTATTTGCGCAGCTTATCGGCACGGTAAGGCTTCTGGAGGAGGACGAGCGCGGTCGGATAAGGGGACTTATCGTCAACAAATTTCGCGGAGACAGAAGCCTTTTCGACGACGGCGTGAAAATACTGGAGGAAAAAAGCGGTGTGCCGGTTGTGGGAGTAGTTCCCTATATCGAATGTGACATCGACGACGAGGACAGCCTGTCCGACAAGCTCTGCCGCACTTCGGCGGATATAATTGATATCGCGGCGATAAAGCTGCCGAGGATATCGAATTTCACCGACCTGGACGCTCTCGCACAGTACGAGGGAGTGTCCGTCAGATATGCAGAAAGACCCTCCGAGCTGCGGGAGCCGGATATGATAGTTATTCCCGGCACAAAGAACACCATATCCGATATGAGATGGCTTCGGGAAAGCGGCTTTGAGGCACTCATAAAGAAGCGCTCTGCCGCAGGAACGCCTGTTTTCGGCATATGTGGTGGCTATCAGATGCTGGGGAAAAGGATATCCGACCCGGAAAATACCGAGGGCGGCGGTGAGATACGTGGAATGGAGCTGCTCGATACCGAAACTGTATTCCGCACAAAAAAGACCCGCACACGAATTACAGGCGATATAACGGCGTCCTGTGAGGATTTCCCTGAGCTTCGGGGAGCTCACGCGGAGGGCTATGAGATACACATGGGAGAAACTATTTCCCATGAAGCGCCGCTGCTGAAATTATCCGACGGCCGAACAGACGGAGCCTATAAAAAAGGCATATACGGCAGCTATCTTCATGGGATTTTCGACAGCGCAGAGGTGTCACATGCTGTGATAAATGAGCTTTTCCGCCGCAAGGGATTATCTGCGGGAGCATCGGTGAGCCGCAGAGAATATAAGGAGCGTCAGTACGACATACTTGCAGACGCTGTGCGGAGCAGCCTTGATATGGAAATGATACGGAAAATGCTGTAAGGGGGAACATATCATGCCAAAGCTTTTTGAATACGGAGATATTCTCAATCACCCATACTGGGCCTTTTACTGTCTTTCGGACAGGGAACCCTTTCCAATACGTCCTCACTGGCACTATTACGCCGAGATAATGTATGTGCTGGAGGGCTCGGCGTCGATAATAATTGATGGTAAGGAATATATCGCCCATGAAAACGACCTGGTGCTGTTTCATCCGGAAGCAGTCCATTCGGTGGACAATGCGGACCCAACCGGAGCACTGCTCAAATGCAGCGTGGTCCAGTTCGATATCAGCCGGCTGGTCATCTCCAATAGCTACTCGCCGAAGCTGCGGACCATTTTCCGCGCCGCGCGTAACGACGAGCGCTGCGTATCTTTATTTCCGGCCGATACCTATGAGCATGAGCGTATACGCGGCATATTGTACCGACTTATCTGGGAAATGGAGCATATGGGCTATGGCTATGACCTGATGATGCATTCTCATTTGTGCATACTTATGCTGGATATACTTCGTTACTGGCAGAAGGCGGGCTTTTCCACCGACAGCATCTCCGAGGGGGAGACCGAGGACGAGCAGACTATCCGCTCCGTCACAGAATATATCGACGCTCATTCGTCGGAGAGCCTTACTGTCGCGGGACTTGCGGAGCTGTGTGGTATGAGCTATTCCAATTTTGCAAAGCAGTTTAAGATACTGTACGGACAGTCCTGCCATGAGTACATAGAGCATATCCGCGTATGCAAGGCGGAGGACCTTCTGCTGTTCACTAATCACGACCTTAATTACATAAGTCAGGAAACGGGCTTTTCCGATTGCAGCCATATGATAAAGACCTTCCGCAGATTAAACGGCATCACTCCGAAGCAGTTCAGGTTAAAACATACAAAATAAAAAAAGGCGGCGTTTCAGCCGTCTTTTTGTGTTATAATGAGGGGTTCACAGTGCGAGCTTGTATATCTCTTCCACATCTGCGGGGTCGAGGTGCAGATAGCTGCCTAAATTGTAGTTCTTGCATGCGCATGCCTTGTCGGCCATTTCGGAGAATTTTTCCGTGCCGATACCCAGCTCCGTCAGGGTGGAGGGCATGCCTATGGAAGCGTAAAACTCCCTCATATGGCGGATAAGGAGGCTTATCATAATTTTTTCGTCGGCGGCGGATATATCGAACACTCGTCTGCCGAACTGTATGAGCTTTCCGGGATTTTTTCTGCTGACGTACTCCATCCATGCGGGGAAGATGACCGCAAGGCCTGCTCCGTGGGCGATGTCGTAGTAAGCGGACAGCTGATGCTCTATCTGGTGGCAGGCCCAGTCGCCGCCTCTTCCCACGTCAAGGGAGCCGTTGTGGGCGATAGTTCCTGCAAGCAGTATTTCTGCGCGGAAGTCGTAATTTTCGGGTTCTGCGATAGTTTTCGGAGCATATTTTATAACAGAGCGTGCAGTGCCCTCGATAAGCCTGTCGGTAACATCGCAGCAGGCAGTATTAACGAAATATCTTTCCATAAGATGAGCCAGCATATCCGAAGCGCCGCAGCCCAGCTGATATGCAGACAGTCCGAAGGTATTCTCAGGATTTATCACCGAGAACACAGGATAGTGCATAGGAGTGGTGCAGCCCCGCTTGTCGTTGGTGTCTTCCTTGGTGATGACCGCCGAGGGAGAGCTTTCCGAGCCAGCTGCAGGAATAGTCAGCACGGTCCCCACGGGTAAACGTGCCTTAGGCGCAGCCTTTTTCATGAAGAAATCCCAGACGTCGCCGTCGTAGAGAGCACCTGTGGAGGCAGCCTTTGCAGTGTCGATGACCGAGCCGCCGCCCACTGCAAGGATAATTTTCACATCTTCACGGCGGATAATGTCGATACATTTATATACAAGGTCAAGGCGGGGATTGGGCTTTACGCCGCCTATTTCGGTGTATTCGCAGCCTGCGTCAGAGAGGGACTTCCTCACTCTTGCGAGTAGTCCCGACCGCTCCGCCGAGCCGCCGCCGTATACTATCAAAGTTTTTCCGTATTTCGCACATTCCTCGCCTATCTGCGGGTCGGTGTTTCTTCCGAAGATAAGCTTAGTAGGATTTAAATAGGTAAAATCGTTCATAAAGACAAAGTCCTCCAAAATATCAATAGCTGAGATTGAATACTCCGATAAGGAGCAGCCATGCCAGTCCATAGTATACCGTTACCGCCACCAGGTCGTTGCAGGTGGTGATAAGGGGACCCGAAGCCACAGCAGGGTCAAATTTCAGGCTTTTCAGGATAATGGGGATAGCCGTTCCCACAGCGCCCGAAATGAACATCGCCGCCATAAGGGAAAGTCCCACGCAGCCCGAAATAAGGAAGGAATCAGCACAGGGCAGCCCTCGTGCTAAGAAGATATACAGTCCGATAACGGCAGTGGAGGCAAGTCCCAGCACAAAGCCGTTTGTCAGTCCGATGCGTGCCTCCTTGAATATCAGGGAAAGCTTTTCCTTTAGGGACATTTCCTCCTCGCTGATAAGCACCCGGAGAGTAACTCCCAACGACTGAGTGCCCACGTTTCCGGACATTCCAAGTATTACCGACTGGAAGCTTACAATTATGGTAAGGCCGGAAATTACCCGTTCAAAGGCTCCCACCACCGTCGATACAATAAGCGAAAGTCCCAGAAGGATAATGAGCCAGGGGATACGTTTTTTTGCACCTGTGAGGACGGTCTCGTCGATATCCGTTTCCTCGGTCAGACCTGCCAGCATGGCGTAGTCCTCGCCCATCTGGGTATCGACAACTTCAACGATATCCGTCGCAGTGATGACGCCGATAACATGGTTGTCGGAATCGAGTACGGGGATAGAGTCCTCGGAGTAGTCCTTCAGGTCCTCGATGCACTCTTCTATCTCCTCGCCCGCGTACAGGAAGGGATAAGATGTTGCGATAATATCCTCCAGGGACATTCCCGCCCGTGCAACGATAAGGTCGCGCAGCTCAATCGCTCCGCAGAAGGTACCGTCGTCGTTTATAGCGTAGATAGTGGTGATGTTGTCGTTATCGGCGGCCTGTCTTATCAGCGAGGTCATAGCCTGCTTGATAGTCATGGAGCGGCGGACGGTAACGAAATTGGTAGTCATGCGGCTACCGATGCAGTCGTCGCTGTAGGAGTCGATGAGGCGGATTTCCCGCTTAGTTTCATCGTCAAGGAGAGCGGCAACAGCTGCGCGCTTTTCGTCGGACAGCTCGTCAAGGACACGGGTAGCCTCGTCGGCGTCCATTTTGCCGATTATCTTAGCAGCAAGCTCGTTATCGAGCTCGTCGATATATATGTCAACGTCGTCCACGTAGGTGAGAACATCTGAAATGCGGTCGATGCCGAGGATAGTATAAAGACTTCGGCGTTTTTCGGGAGACAGCTCCTCAATGACCGACGCAATATCGTTATCGTGATAGTCGTCCAGTCTGTCCCTTATCTCTTCGGGTGCAAGGTCGCTGCTGAGAATCTCGGCGATCTCGCTCTGATAGTCTCTTTTCTGAAACTCGGTATCCTCGTTTTCAGCAGCAAGCTCCTTTTCGTTATTCATATGCGTCTATCCCCCCATCAGGACCGTGTTTTTGAAAGCGGAGCAGCTTATCGTCACATCCGCAATACTATATTATTATACATTATTTTTCCTCATTTGACAAGTAAATTCGGTGAATTTTTTTGTTATTATTTTGTAAAGGAATCTATCGTTTTATCCGGTAGAAATGGTACTTCGGTGGCAATTGTCAATTATCAATTAAATATACGTCATAATCAACAATTTTTGGCTGGAATAACACTATTGTTTTGTTTTATTAATTTGTTGACAAAGCATTTCGGGTGATATATAATTATAGTGTGTATTTATGTATCCGGGCGGGTGGGGGAGTTTTCTGCCTGTCCGTATTATAGTATTAATTTCAGAGCAGCCTGTATATCGGCTGTGTGCGGAAAGGAAGTCTTGTATGGATTCCGACGGGAGTAGTATGCTCTTCGGAGTAATTTTGTTTCTGACAGTGGCATTTATAAGGTGCTGTTTCACGGTATGCGAAACGGCTCTTACTGAAATTTCGGACGCAAAGGTCAAAAGCTATAAAAACAGCATAGATAAGAAGGAACGTGTGGTATATCGTCTGCTGAACAAGCCCCTGCGCATGATGACAGCGTTCTCCGCTATTCGTATACTTACAGCGGCGCTGTCGGCGTTTACGGCGGTGATGTACTTTTATCCCCCACTTATTGACCTGCTTATCAGACAGACGGGAGCGGAGTCCTTCTGGGCAGTGCTGGGGCTTAAGGCTCTGGCTGTGGTGATAATATCGGTGCTGCTGGTCATTTTCCTGACAGCATTTACCGACGGCATCCCCCGCAGGATAACTGCGCTGGGCAAAAACAGAGGCTCGGAAAAAACAGCGAAAAACTGCTCTGCCTTTATTCACGGCGCAGTCATCGCTTTAGCACCTGTTACCCTGCTGTCCGAAAGGATAATCATCGGAGTATCGTCGCTTTTCGGGATAGACCCCTCCGCAGAAAAGGAGCTCGTCACCGAGGAAGATATACTTATGATGGTGGACGCGGGAAACGAAAACGGCGTTATCGAGGAAACTCAAAAGAAGATGATAAACAACGTTTTCGAGTTCGGCGATCTGCCTGTGTCGGACATTATGACCCACAGAACGGAAATATCCGCCATATCCATAGATTCGGGCGTTTCAGAGCTGGTGTATCTTGCTATGAATACGGGCTTTTCCAGGATACCCGTCTATGAAGATACCATCGACCATATTGTGGGGATAATCTGCGTAAAGGACCTGCTCTGCCTTGTCTGCGGAGACAGTGCCGATTCCATGCTTATCAAGGACTTTGTCAGAGAGGCTATCTTCTTCCCTGAGTCGGGAATGTGCGGTACTCTCTTCAAGCGCATGACTGCTGAGAAAAATCAGCTTGCTGTTATCGTTGACGAGTACGGCGGAACGGCGGGCATAGTTTCCCTGGAGGATATTGTTGAGTCGGTAATGGGAAATATCCAGGACGAGTACGACAACGAGACCGAGGATATCATCAAAATATCTGAAAATGAATACACCGTCAGCGGAACGGCAGATCCCGAAGCGATATTGGGAGAGCTGGGTGCTCCCGTTCCTGAGGACTGCGATTACGATACCATGAGCGGAATGTTCATCGACCTTTTAGGCTATATCCCCGAGGACGGAGAAATGCCGTCGGTAATGTATAAAAATATACGACTTACGGCTCTTGTGACCGAGGATATGCGCATCGAACGACTTAAGGCTGAGATCATTAATGACGGAGACGAAAACGAAAACGCATAAGTACGGTCATTTATGGACCAACAACTGAGAAAGGATAGATAGATAATGGATAGAAAAAGACTGAGCAGACTGGCTGCTGTCGTTATTACTCTCGCAGTTGCGGCTGGAGGCTGCAGCAATGTCAGCGAGGAACCGAGCGTTTCGGAGAGCACCGAAAGCTCTGCTGAATTTTCCGAAACAACATCGGTGACCTCCGAATCGGAAACGACCTCTTATGAGACGACGACTACCGTTTCCGAAACTGATGAAACGGAGACCTCCTCCGAAGGCTCTGAGACCGAGACAGATGCTTCGGAAACCGATATTTCCGAGGACGACGAAGAGACCGACACCGAACTCTCCGAAACAGAGGAAACTACAACCTCTCGCAGCTGGTCCGAGACAAATAGCTCAGGTACTATGTATATCGCAGTTGACTGCGTGGGCAGAGAGGCTGCTGATAATAATTCTACCATAATAACTAAATTCCAGAAGGGCGATGTGGTGGAGATATCTGCCCTCACCGATTCTGGCTTCTATAAGATAAAGGGCGGCGGATATATCCACAGCGAATATCTGACCGATAATCCCGTTTCCGAGACCTCTGTGACTACAACTGAGGAAACAGTCAAGACTACTAAGAAAACTACCGCTGAAACAACGGAAAAGACTACTTCGGAAGAGACCTCTGAGATATTCATCGACGATGATAACAATAACATCAGCACTGAGGATACCTCTTCATCTGCGAAATATACAAAAAGATATGCATATAATCAGC
>CAMEYZ010000014.1 GCA_945947715.1 uncultured Clostridia bacterium
ATGAACGAGCCCCGTCTTAAGGGCACTCCCCTTGAGTGGAACGGCGGCGACGAAGAGTCCCGTGACTGCATCAATCAGCTTAACGCAGCCTTCGTAAGCACAGTAAGAGCAAGCGGCAAGAACAACGACAAGCGCAGCCTTATGATACCTACCTATGCTGCTTCCTCGGACGATAAGGCCCTAAAGGATTTCGTCGTACCCGAGGACGACCGCGTTATCGTTTCGATACATGCATATACTCCCTATAACTTCGCCCTCGCAGATAACGGCACAACCGAATGGTCGGCAGATAAGACCTCCGATACAAACGATATCGACCTTGTTTTCGCACGCTTGAAGGACAAGTTCCTTGACAATGGAATCCCCGTTGTTATCGGCGAGTTCGGCTCCAGAAACCGCTTCAATCTCGAAGCAAGATGCGCTCACGCCACCTACTATGTAAGCAAAGCAAAGGAATACGGTATCCCCTGCGTATGGTGGGATAACGGTGCATTCGTCGGCAATGGCGAGAATTTCGGTCTGCTTGTCAGAAATGAGCTGCGCTGGCACGACCAGGAGATAATCGACGCTCTTATGAAGGGTCTGGAATGATATGAGACTTGTTATACAGAGAGTGACCGAGGCCTCCGTCACTGTTGACGGAAATGTCACGGGGCAGATAGGACAGGGTCTGCTGATACTTTTCGGCGCGGGCAAGGAGGACGAAAACTCCCCCGATATCGAAAAGGAGATAGACAAAATCGCGGAAAAGATACCGAAAATGAGAATATTCTCCGACGAAAACGACAAGATAAATCTTTCGCTTAAGGACGTAAATGGCAGTCTGCTTGTGGTGTCACAGTTCACACTCTATGCGGACTGCTCCCACGGCAACCGCCCCAGCTTTATAAATGCATGCAGCCCCAAACGGGCAGAGGAGCTTTACGAATATTTCGTGGCACAGTGCAGAAAGCATGTTGATACCGTGGAAACGGGCATCTTCGGTGCGGATATGAAGGTGCGGCTTCTTAACGACGGACCCTTTACAGTGGTCCTGTAATTTAGCAACATATACAAAAACAGGCTTCGCAAAGCATGGATTGCGAAGCCTGTTTTTTATGCCTTAATCAACATCGTTTCTGATGATATCATCAAGAGTCTCTCTCTTGACAACGATTCTGCTCTGTCCGTCCTTTATCATAACAACGGGAGGCTTTGGTATCCTGTTGTAGTTGGAGGACATGGAGTAGTTATATGCGCCTGTAGCAAGAATTGCCAGCGTATCGCCTACCTCTATCTTCTGGACAGGCATGCCCTCACCGATAAGGTCGCCTGTCTCGCAGCACTTGCCCGCAATGGTCACGCTTTCTGTTCTGGGCTCTGCAGCACGGTTTGCGACTACTGCTTCGTACTCGGATTGATACAGAATATATCTGGGATTGTCGCACATTCCACCGTCAATTGACACGTATGTACGAATGTTAGGGATATGCTTGATGCCGCCCACAGTGTAGAGAGTTATTCCCGCAGGTGCCACAACAGAACGTCCCGGCTCGATAAGGATAAAGGGAAGCTTGATACCTTCCTCGGCGCAGACCGCCTTCACCTTCTCGGAAACCTTCTCCATATAGCTGTCATAGGGAACGGGGTTATCTCCTTCGGTGTACTTTATGCCGAAGCCGCCGCCCAGATTCAGGTCTCTTATCTCATAGCCAAGCTCCTTCTTTATCTTGCCGATAAAGTGCAGCATTACCTCCGCAGCACACTCAAATGGGTCGATGTCCAGTATCTGACTTCCGATATGGCAATGAAGTCCAACAAGCTCGATATGGGGAAGCGCAATAGCTTCCTTCACAGCCTCGAAGGCCTCCCCTGTTTCAAGAGCAAAGCCGAACTTACTGTCTATCTGACCTGTTTTTACGAAATTGTGAGTATGCGCGTCGATACCGGGCTTTATCCTGTACATTATCTTCGCGGTTCTGCCCTGCTTTTCAGCCATTTCGTTGAGACGGTTCAGCTCATAAATATTGTCAACAACTATCCTTCCCACGTTATTTTCCAGCGCAAGAGCGAGCTCATCGTCGGTCTTGTTGTTGCCGTGGAAGCATACTCTGTCCATGGGAAAGCCTGCCTTAAGAGCAGTGTACAGCTCGCCGCCCGAAACGACGTCAACGCCCATTCCCTCTTCGTTCATTATCCTGTAGATAGCCTTGCAGCTAAACGCCTTGCTGGCATAGCATGCAAGACCTGCACCGCCATAGTATCTGTCAATGGATTCCTTAAAGCTGCGGCAGTGCTCTCGAATGAGGTCCTCGTCCATGACATACAGCGGAGTGCCGTACTCCTTGGCAAGACTAACGGTATCAAGACCGCCTATGGTCAGATGTCCCTCCGCGTTTACGTCAAGATTTTTTGAAACGTACATTTTTATCAATCCTTTCTGAAAGCTATGTTCAGGAATTTTGCTCGTTGTCGCCTTCCGCAATATCAGAGATGATGCTGCGAATCTCCTCCGCGCCTTCTCCCGTCACTGCGGAAAACTCGATACTGTGTATATCCTCGAAACAGGGTATCTCATTTGCAAAGCCCTCCATGCGCTCTCTGCGCTGATTTTTCGACAGCTTGTCCGCTTTTGTGAAAATTATTGCAAAGGGAGTCTCCGATTCTATCATAAAGTTGATCATCTGAAGGTCCTCTGCCGAGGGTGCATGACGGATATCTATCAGCTGAAATATCAGCCCGATATCTCTGTCCGAGGAAAGATAGCCGTTTATCAGCGACGTCCAGCGCTGCTTATCCGACTTGGATATCTTAGCGTAGCCGTAGCCCGGCAGGTCTACTATAAATATTTCGTCTGCGCGGTAGAAATTTATGGTCGCTGTCTTTCCGGGAACGGAGGATACTCTCGCCAGATTTTTTCTGTTGAATATCTTATTGATAAGCGAGGATTTCCCCACATTTGACCGCCCCGAAAAAGCGATCTCACAGCATTCACAAGGAGGAATCTGGGAAAATTCTCCGTAGGAGCAGAAAAACTCGCCTTTGTTGAAATTCATAGTCAATGTCCTCCTTATGTGCAGGAACGCCGCTCAGCGCATTACTGCCGCATTTTCTCCATCTGCTGACTTTTCCGCAGGTGTATTCTTTCTTTTTCGCGATGCCTTCGGTTTTCCAGGAACGGCAAGTGCCTCATCAAACACCTCGGAAAGCTTTTCCGCAAGCACAAAGCGGACGTTCTCCTTAACAGCGCTGTCCACCTCGTCAAGGTCCCCTTCGTTGCCCTTGGGGATTATCACCGTCTTGATGCCCTCCTTATAGGCAGCCATGGTCTTTTCCCGGAGACCGCCTATGGGAAGCACCTTCCCGTGAAGAGTTATCTCACCCGTCATTGCCACATCTCTGCGGACAGGTATCCCCGAAAGTGCGGAAACAAGTGCTGTAGCCATTGTCACACCCGCAGAAGGTCCGTCCTTGGGAGTAGCTCCCTCAGGAGCATGGATATGTATGTCCTTTGTTTTGTAGAAATCGGGTTTGATGTCATATTTTTTGCATATGGTCCTGACGTAGCTTACGGCAAGCTTTGCGCTTTCCTTCATTACATCACCCAGCGAGCCTGTAGTCTCGATAGTACCCTTTCCGTCCATAACTATAGCTTCCATGGGGAGCATAACTCCGCCCACAGAAGTCCATGCCAGTCCATTTACGAGACCCACCTCGTCCTTCTTGGAAACGGTGCTGTCAAGATACTTTTTATGGCCGAGAAATTCCTCGAGATTCCTTGAAGTCACGGAAACTCTCTGCTTTTCGCCCGATACTATGAGCTTTGCAGTCTTTCTGCATATATCGGCTATCTTTCGTTCAAGAGAACGAACTCCTGCTTCTCTGGTATAGTATTCGATGATGTTATATACAGCGCCGTCGGCTATTTTAAGATTGGACGCCTTCAGCCCGTGCTTCTTTATCTGCTTGGGGATAAGATGCTCTCTTGCGATATGAAATTTCTCCTCGGCGGTATAGCTGGACAGCTCGATGACCTCCATACGGTCAAGAAGCGGCGCATCTATAGCAGATATGTTATTCGCCGTGGTTATGAACAGCACATTGCTCAGGTCGAAGGGCACCTCGATGTAATGGTCTCTGAAAGCGTAATTCTGCTCAGAATCCAGCACCTCCAGCAGTGCCGCAGAGGGGTCTCCCCTCATATCGCTGGAAAGCTTGTCGATCTCATCAAGCATGATAAGCGGATTATTAGTCCCTGCCTGACGTATTGCGCTGATTATTCTTCCGGGCATCGCTCCCACATAGGTCTTTCTGTGTCCGCGGATATCCGATTCGTCCCGCACTCCGCCCAGCGATACTCTGACGTACTTTCTTCCCAGAGCAGCCGCAATAGACTTTCCGATAGAGGTTTTGCCCACTCCCGGAGGTCCCGCAAGGCAGATTATCTGACCCTTGATATCGGGCTGCAGGGCTCTCACTGCGATGTTCTCGACTATCCTGTCCTTGACCTTTTCAAGGCCGTAATGGTCGTCGTCCAGTACCTTTCTTGCATTGGCGATATCGTTGTTGTCCTCGGTGCGCTCGTTCCATGGCAGCTCCAGAACAGTGTCCATATATGTGCGGATAACCGCCGCATCCTGTGACATAGGCGGCATTTTCATGAATCGCTCATTTTCCTTAAGGAGCTTCTTCTCGGTCTCGGCAGGAAGATGAAGGGCCTTGATCTGTTCCTCGTAATCTTCCTCGTCCTCATAGGGCATGAAGTCCATATCTCCCGAATTTACAGATGGTCCTCCCAGCTGCTCCTGTATCACCTTAAGCTGTTCACGGAGGTAATACTCCCGCTGGCTGTCGTCGATGCGAGCCTTGACCTTTTCCTGGAGCTGACGCTCTATCAGCATGACCTCAGTCTCACGCGTAAGCATAGTCATCAGCATGCCAAGTCTGAGCTCATAGCAGCTTTCCTCAAGAAGCTCCTGTCTGTCCTCCAGAGTAAGCACAATATTGAAGGTGATAGCCTCAAAAAGGTCCTTTGCATTATCGGCATTTGCGACCGCCTCGGTTATCTCCGCAGGCATTCTGGGAACGCACTCGGAATACTGCTCAAAGGCCTCCTTAGCCGCACGCATCACAGCTTCCGCTTCAATGGGATTAAAGAGCATGTCCTCCTCGGGATATTTTTTCACCTCAGCGGTGAGGTATCCTCCGTCGTTATTCACAATAACTGCCTTAGCGCGATAAAGTCCCTCGGCAAGAACTCTGACATTAGTTCCGTCTGCACGAAGAGTCTGTCTTATCTCAGCAACTACTCCAACATTGTATATATCGCCGACCTGAGGGTCATCGACCTCATAATCGGTCTGTGCCGCCAGAAATACGAGATTTTTACCATTTTTGGTCATAGCCTCGTCGATAGCCGCAATAGACTTTTCCCGTCCGGCGTCAAAATGGACCACCTCGCCGGGAAAAACCACAAGACCTCTGAGAGCTATCATGGGCATAGCTTTCTTTATAGCTTTTTTCTTAGTTTCGTTATTCATAAATATACGCAGCCTCCTTTCTCGGCGCAAAACATTTTTTATCTATCATCACTTTACGCCGAATCACTCGGTTTACAATATATTATTATAATATATATTCCGCGATTTTGCAAGTAACAATTATTTATATTATTATCCTATATATATTTGAAGATTAATACGTTTATTTTTCAAGAAAAATTGTCAGAATGTCTTTAAAACTCTTTCATCGCAGTATTCGCACTCAAGCGTATCGTTAGTACCCCTGAAGCTTTTGGGAAGATAATACTCAGTATTTGTAATGCAGCGAGGATTTGTACAGCATACCGTGGGATATGTATGTCCCACCAGCAGCGGCATTTTTCTGTCCTTTTCGCCCAGCATGGTGATTATCAGCGCCATTCTGACATACATTCCATACTTTGCCTGCTTATAATAGCCTGCTCTGGGGTCCTCGTCCACTTCCATGGCGATTTCGTCCACTCTCGGCAGCGGATGCATAACTATCATATCCTTCGATGCCATAGCGATTTTTCTCTTATCGAGACAGTAAACGTCCTTCTGAGCCAGATATTCCTCCTCGCTGTCGAAGCGTTCGCGCTGTATCCTCGTCATATAGAGCACATCAAGGGAGCTGATACATTCTTCGATGCTGTCCACCTCTGTGAATTTGCAGCCTGCCGCATTGAGGATATCCTTCACATAAACAGGCATGCGGAGCTTAGGCGTGGATATCATAACAAAGCTGTTCCCCTTGAATGCGGAAAGTGCCTTGCAGAGGGAATGTACCGTTCTTCCGTTGAGAAGATCGCCGCAAAGTCCCACAGTAAGGTTATCCAGTCTTCCCTTTTCCTTGTAGAGCGTGAGCAGGTCGGTCAGAGTCTGGGTCGGGTGGAGATGACGTCCGTCGCCTGCATTAATAATGGGGCAGTCCGCCGAAAGAGCCGCCGCCTTTGCGGAGCCCTCCATAGGATTTCTCATGACCATTATATCAGCATAGCCCGAAACTATCTTAGTAGTATCCTTAAGATTCTCGCCCTTTGCCACCGACGACGTAGCGGGGTTGTCAAAGCCGATGATAGTTCCGCCCAGTCTGAGCATTGCCGTCTGGAAGGACATCTGTGTACGGGTAGAAGGCTCATAGAACAGAGTTGCCATGATCTTTCCCTCGCAGGCCTTGCTGTATGCGCCCGGATTCTCAGCGATCTCTGAGCCGAGCTTTATCACCTTTTCCCACCATTCCACAGGAAAATCGCTTAAATCAATAAGATTTTCATATTTTGAAAAAACCATACACCGTACATGCTCCGTCGGAGCACATCCTCCTTTGCATCAGCATAAAAATCGTCCGTCAATACATTCACAACACGAACATACCCGACATGCATTATCATTATATCACATTATTCATCAGATTTCAACGGTTTACAAAAATTTTTGTCAGTCGATCGGGCCCGGTCGGGTCCGCCCGACAGCGGTTGCCGCGTTGTTCGCATCTGCGAATATGTTACTTATTCCCGCGGAGGTTCGCTGATATGGATTTCCAATGGGAATTTGTTATATGCTCCCGTGTAGGTTCGCTGCTATGGACTTCCACTGGAAATATATTGCATGCTCCGCAGGAGCCCGATACCATGGACTGCGGAGCCGAACATCTCACAGCTGAGTATAAAAACGAAGAGGTCGGTCTGTATCCAAACAAACCAACCTCCGCGGGAAAATCTAACCGTTCCGAAACCGCGAACAGCGCGGCAATCGCTGTCGGGCGGACCCGACTCGCTGTCGGGTGGACCCGACCGGACCGACTATCTGTATCTCCAGACTACGTATTTCAGTAGGAAATATGCGCAGCAGCCGACTACTGCAATTATCAGAAGTACGAAAACGATTATCATAAGCACATGATTAACTCCGCCTGATGAGCCTTCTTCAATCACCATGTAATCTCCGATATTTTCTGCCATGCTGCCGTCGGGCTTATACAGGCAGAGCTCGTCGATATTGCAGACATCACCCTTTATTCCGACCGAAGAAGAGGTGATTATCATACCGAACATGTTATTGTTCATGGTCTCGGGGATAGTAAGTGTGACTGTTTCCCAGATAGGATTTGCAGTCATTGCTATTGTTTCGGCCAGGTAAACATCTCCGTCCGAATAGAATGCAAGCTCATCAGCTCCCGAAGAGGGCGCATATACCTTAAGGGATATGGTACAGCCTGCAAGGCTTTCCAGTCCGAAATCGGCACAGTTAAAGGAGATACCTGTGATCGAATTTCCGGAGCTTTCGAGAAAATCCTCCGATATTACCAGAGAACCATTTGCTGCAGCCTTTTCCGTAGTTATCCGATAACTCAGTCCTGTATCCTCAGCTGCGCCGAAGGTATTTATGTATCCCAGGGCTTCATTGGTATCAAAGCAAATAGTGGAGCTCGCTGTAGGAGCCTCTGTTTCCTCTTCAGACTCGGCGCATGCGGGAAAAGCGGTCATAGTAAAACCGATCACTGCCGCTGCCGCAATGCTGATCATTTTCTTCATATTCATATCATATTTTCCTACCCTTTGCGAAAAATTACATAAACCCGTACTCATTATCCCTGTACGGTCCAATTAAAAAATCAAATAACACTCTATTATATACATTTTACTACATCGAGTAAAATTTGTCAATACAATTTTTCATCTATTACGAAATCATTTTGTAAACTTTTTTCTATAATAGGGAAATACCGTTCATAAGTAATGTCACCGTTTCCATTTCCCGATGCTCTGCCACAAAATCCACATATTGCACTCACAGCTGCACCCGAAACAGACCGTAGATGTCTGCCGCGAGCGCAGCTGATAGAAGCTTATTCTGACTTATCTGCCGAAAGGATGACCTCTGCAACAAGGTTTGCGGGGAGCTGCTCATATCTTAAGAATTCCATGTCAAAGCTGCCCTTGCCTCTTGTGATCTGTCTGAGCTGAGTGGTAAAGCTGTGCATTTCTCTCATAGGCACTTCAGCTTCGATGCAGGTATAGCCCTTCTTAACGGGATTCATTCCCACAACTCTTCCTCTGCGCTTGTTAAGGTCACCCATGATATCGCCCGTATTATCGTCGGGAGCGATAACTGAAAGCTTTCCGATAGGCTCTAAGATAGCGGGATCAGCCTGCTTCATGCCCTCCTTGTAGGCAATGGAAGCGGCAGTCTTGAATGCCATTTCCGAGCTGTCAACAGGGTGATAGGAGCCGTCCACCAGGATAGCCTTCACGCCCACAACAGGGAAGCCTGCCAGAACGCCCTTCTTCATGGAATCCTGAAGTCCCTTTTCAACTGCGGGGAAGTAATTCTTAGGAACTGCGCCGCCGAACACCTTTTCCTCAAACACCAGCGTATCAGAAACGCAGGGCTCAAATTCTATCCATACATGACCATACTGTCCATGACCACCGGACTGCTTCTTGTGCTTGCCCTCGGTCTTGACCTTTTTGCGGATAGTTTCCTTATATGCGATCTTCGGCACGGTGAGCACAACGTCTGCGCCGAACTTGGACTTAAGCTTGGATATTGCCACCTCAAGATGCTGTTCGCCCAGTCCGGAGAGTATCTCTTCCTTTGTATCGGGGTCGCGGAACTCAGCAAGGGTCTTATCCTCCTCCAGGAGCTTCTGGAGACCTGCGGAGATTTTGCTCTCATCGCCCTGAGCCTTAGCACCTACTGCCATGCTGAAGCAGGGCTTGGGGAACTCAATGGGCTCGAAGGAGATAACTCTGTCAGAAGCGCAGATAGTATCGTTGGTAGCCGCGTTGATCTTGACTGCAGCCACGATATCGCCTGCCTGTGCGGAGGATATTTCCGTCTGCTTCTTACCGCATACGGTATAAAGCTTGCCCAGCTTTTCGGGACTTCCGGTCGAAGCGTTGATATAATCGCCGTTAGACTTGATAACTCCGTCCATGACCTTGATAAAGGACATTTTCCCAACGAACGGGTCAGCGATGGTCTTGAATACGAAGCCTGCTGCGGGAGCAGAGCTATCGTAATGAGTTTCGGTGATATCGTCTCCTGCGGTAGCCGCAACAGGAGGACAATCTGCAGGAGAGGGCATCAGCAGCTCAATCTCCTTAAGGAGCATATCTATGCAGCCCATGGTGATATCCGAGCAGCAGATAACAGGTGTGATAACGCCCGAGTTCATGCCCTTATGCAAACCGTGGACAAGCTCCTTCTGAGTGAAGGCCTCGCCCTCGAAGAACTTTTCCATAAGCTCCTCATCGGTCTCGGCAACAGCCTCGGAGAATGCGGCAATAAGTCCGTCAAGACGATAGTCCATCTTCTCGCTGATCTCAGCGGTGGGCATTTCTGTCTCCACAGCATTTCCCTTTTCGTCGTATGTATAAGCCTTCATCTCGATAAGATTTACATATGAAACGACCTTATGATCGCTGATAACAGGCACTATAACAGGGCACACAGTAGGTCCGAATACAGTTTTCAGGTCGGTGAGCACGTTGTAGAAATTAGCATCGGAGTCGTCCACCTTTGTGATAACGAACATCTTAGCCTTTCCGAGAGCAGTAGCCTTTTCGTAAGCCTTTTCGGTGCCGACCTTAACGCCCGACTTGCCCGAAACGGTGATAAGAACAGTATCTGCAGCGGTTATAGCCTCGATAGATTCTCCCTCGAAGTCAAAGAGTCCGGGAGCGTCAAGAAGATTTACCTTGATGCCGTTGTACTCAAAGGACGCCAGTGCGGCATTAAGAGATGCCTTGCGCTTGATTTCCTCAGCGTCGTAGTCGCATACGGTATTTCCGTCGGCTGTTTTGCCGAGTCTGTCGGAGGCGCCTGCCTTATACAGCAGAGATTCTGCCAGAGTAGTTTTACCTGAGCCTGCATGACCTGCAATAGCTATATTTCTTATGCTTTCAGCGGAATAGTCTTTCATTGATAATCGCTCCTTAAATTGAATTTTTGTGCATAAACAACAACAAAGCTGCCATTTCCATTAATAATTATACACTATTTATACAATTAATGCAATAGTTTTAAAAAACTTTTACGAATTACATTAAATACTGCACGCTTTTTTGTACATAATAACAATAAAATATTCCACATAAAAGAAACTTTATGTAAAATATGACATATTATCCATATTTTGTCACCAAATCAACAGAGTTTATATCCTCATTATCCATTAGCATAGTCTGTCGATTCCAGACCATAAAAAACTTATGCAAGGAAAAATTAATTCCGCTTTCGACTTGTTTTTTTAATAAATGGAGTTAAAATTACAGAATATAAAGCACTGATATTTCAGTCCCGAGTGCAGAAAATATAGATATAGACCGAACTAACGAAAAATCAGCGGGCAGCGTAAATACGCAACATATGAACAGGGCACAAATGATAATTTCCGGATTTCGGTCTTTTTGTATAGAAAGGAGATGCTTTCGGCTAAATAATGAAAAAAGCGGTAAAAATATTTTCCGTGCTTCTCTATCTGGCAGTTGCGGCAGCTGCAGCGCTCATTGTCTACTATAATATAATTCTTCCCGACAAGTATTATATTACAGAAGGCGGAACGCTGGAATTTGACTCGTCCATCGGCGTAATGGCGGCAGCCTCTTCCACAGAGCTTTCCGAATGTGCAGCGGACTTTTCTGAAAGCCGCTCCTGTGATGTAAAAAGCGTCCAGCTGAAGCTTTTCGGGATTTTTCCCATAAAGGACGTGGACGTCCGCGAGGTCTCCGAGGCGGCGGTGATACCCTGCGGAACTCCATTCGGCATAAAGCTGCTTACCGACGGAGTTATGGTCGTGGATATCAACAGCTTTGAAAGCGGCGGTCAGCTGGTATCTCCCGCTTCCGACGCCGGAATAAAAAAAGGCGATATCATAATCAGCGTTTCGGGAAAATCGGTCACATCGACAGCGGATATTTCCGAGGCACTCTCATGCAGCGGCGGAAAAACTGTCGGCGTGAAGATAAGACGCAGCGGTGTGGAATCGGTGGTCTTTCTGAGGCCCGAGCTTTCCTCCGAGGACAGCTGCTATCATGCGGGAATGTGGGTCCGCGACAGCTCCGCGGGGATAGGCACTCTGACGTTCTATGACCCGTCCAACGGCTGCTATGCAGGACTTGGACATCCTGTGTGCGACGTTGATACGGGCGAGATACTTCCGCTGTGCAGCGGAGAATCGGCGGACGTCATAATCAGCGGCATCAAGAAGGGCACCACAGGCGCTCCCGGTGAGCTTATGGGAGCGTTCATCACCGACAGCAGGAGCGGAACTATAGAAATAAACAGCGAACGTGGTATTTTCGGCAGAATGGACAGCGCGCCGGTCTTTGGCAGCGCAATGCCTATTGCAATGCGGCAGGAGGTCCAGACAGGCGAGGCAGTTATCCTATCCACTCTTAAGGGCTGTACTCCCTCGGAGTACACTATCAATATCGAAAAGATAGACCTAAACGACAGCGAGGGCGGCCATAACATGGTGATAAGAGTTACTGACGAAAAGCTCATATCCGAAGCTGGCGGCATAGTTCAGGGAATGAGCGGCAGTCCCATAATCCAGAACGGTAAGATAGTGGGCGCAGTGACCCACGTTTTCGTAAATGACCCTCTTAAAGGATATGCGATATTCGCCGATTCCATGTATGACGAAATGCAGACCTTAAATCCCCTTGACAAGGCGGCATAGAAAAACAAAAAAGGGTCACGAAAATTTTCGAGACCCTTTTTTGCTTTTGCGCGGTCATATGCCTTGGGATTTTCAGAACGGCGGGTGACGGGAGATATCCCGCCCCAGCTCTTCCGCTGCTTTTTGTAATATTCCCTCTGCATTTTCTTGCTCATTTTTTCTATCGGTACATATTTTTTCATATTGACCAGCTTCCTTTCTGTGTAAAAATGTTATTCCTCGGCTCCCGCCTTGAAATTGTAGATTGGTTTTATTATCTCGATGATATCCGCCGTATCTCCCAGATTTCCGACGATATCGTCAATGCTCTTATAGGCCATGGGACATTCATCAAGAGTGCCCCTGCCTATGGTAGTGCTGTAGATACCCGCCATCTGCTTTTTAAATTCGCTGACGGTAAAGCTTGCCTTTGCTTCTCCCCTGCTCATAAGCCTGCCTGCGCCGTGGGGTGCGGAGCAGTTCCAGTCGGGATTTCCCTTACCAGTGCAGATAAGGCTTCCGTCTCTCATATTGATAGGGATAATGAGCTTTTCCCCTTTCATGGCAGAAACTGCGCCCTTTCGCAGTATCATATTGTCGGTGTCGATATAGTTGTGGACCGTGGTGAACTGCTCCACGAGATTAAGCTTCATTCCGCGGATAATTTCATCCATCATAGCCCTTCGGTTAAGAGCAGCATACTGCTGAACGAGCTTCATATCGTGAATATAGTCATCAAACAGGCTCCCGCTCACATAGGCAAGTGATTTCGGGACATTCGTGCGCTTGGTGTTTTCCAGCTTTTTCAGCTCCCGTCTTATTTCCCTGTGGCGACCCTGTGCCTTCAGGCTGTCGATAAGCTGCCGCACCGCTTCATCATCTGCCCGGTTAAGCTGCCTGAAACCTGCCTCCTGATAGTATTTGGCCACCTCAACGCCCAGATGTCTGGAGCCGCTGTGGATAACGATGTAAATGCCGCTTTCTCCCCTGTCCACCTCGATGAAATGATTTCCTCCGCCGAGAGTCCCCAGCGAACATTCAGCACGGCGCAGGTCTATCTTATCGGCACATCTTAATGCGGCGAGCTCAATATTTTCCGCATACTTATGGGGAGTGCTGCGGATAGAAAAGCCGGAGGGTATCTTATTTCTGATAAGCTTATCCAGCTGCATAAGCTCGATGCTGCGTTCCTTTATCCGAACAGTCTCCATGCCGCAGCCAATATCATATCCAACAAGATTCGGGACAATCTTATCTGTAACGGTCATGGTAGTCCCGATAACGCAGCCTGCCCCTGCATGAACGTCGGGCATCATTCGGATACGCTGTCCGACGGTAAATTCCTGACTGCAAAGCTCGATTATCTGCGAGACCGAGGCGCCGTCAATCACATCGGTGAATACCTTTGCAGAGCTATATTTTCCATTTAATTCGATCATATAGTTATTCCTTTCTCTGAATATTGTCCCTTCGGACAACAAAAAAGCGCTCCCGAAAACGGAAGCGCACGATGTATATATCCGTCAGAAGGAAGCTTCGGGCGGATAAACCTCACATATGCACAGCCGTTTGCTGCAATGTTTTTCAGTTGTTATTATGTATGCTATTGTCATGGTATCCGCCTCCTTTCATATGATCGTAATAATTCAAGCTGATAAGCTTTATGATATGATATCACACTTTTTCGGATATGTCAAGAGCTTTTTCAAAAAAATCGGACGCAGAGCTTGTCCGCGTCCGAAATATATCACTTTTTGATAAGCTTATAGATCCTGTTTCTCTTTCTGAGAGCATAGCCTGTGCCGTTTGAATATCGCAGCGCATATACCGAGCCGGAAGCGGCAGTGCCTGCTGCTCCTGCAGCGGATGCTCCCGAACTAGAGCCCAGATCCTCGGGGGTATAATAATGTACAAATGCAAAGGGTGAAAACTCACTTACACTAAACTGTACAAGAGGTATGCCGTTCGATTCGCCATAGTTCAGAGCAAGTATCTCCATCTGTCCGCTGGAGTTGATATGAATGACCTGGAAGTCATTATCGTATTTTCTGAACGAGTCAGGCACTGGCATGGTCAGCATCACATAATGTCCGTCGGCAGGCTGTGCCTTTGTATTTGTTCCCGCAATATATGCCGAAACATCAAAGGGATAGATATCAAAGCTGTCAAGCCCTTCGGCATATCCCGAAAGCACATCATAGATAGCCTTAGAGGAATCAGTATTGACACTGAATCTGATCTCGATATCCTGTTTGAAAGCAGCCTCGTCCGAATAAGCAGAGATAAGCTCGCTGTGGGAAATACCCTCGGGAACTGTACCTACGATATTGATGCTGTATCCGGAATCATCAGAGGAACCGACTGAGGAGTTGTTTCCGTTGCCTGAATTGCCGCTGTTGTTTCCGTTGCCGGAATTGCCGCTGTTGTTTCCGCTGTCCGAATTATCTGCAGAAGCATAGGGCGTTGCTGATACTGCCAGAGAATACTGGCTGTACTGTGTGGAAAGTCCCACTGTTTTATATGCTGCAATCATGTAGGAGTAGGTAAGTCCGTTTTCAATTCCCTCGTGAACAAAGCCCGGCTTAGATACGACTCCCACAGCAGAGAAGGAATTTTTAGCTGCATTGTACGCATACACAACATATCCTGTTGCGCCCGTAACAGCTGTCCAGCTGAGTGTTACCTTTCCGTCTCCCGCAACAGCAGTCACATCGACGGGAGCTGCAAGGTAATTGCCTATTGTAACTGACTTTGGAGTTGCAAAAGCACTCTCCACGATCTGACCGTTGGCAAGGACCTTATATGCAGTGACTGTGTAGGTGTAGACCTCTCCGTTTATAAGTCCGGTGTAATCAACCTTATTCTTTGTTGATGTTCCAAGAAGGACGGGCACACCATTCTGGTCGAGCAGATATACTCTGTATCCGTCCGCGCCGCTGACGTTGGTCCATGAAAGATGAGCTGCACCGTCGTCCGATGTTACGGTGAAATCGGGCGGATAATCAATGAAGTAGGGATCCGTCTCACCTTCATCAGCATAGATAGCGTCGGGAGTTGCCTGAACAGGAAGAGAATAATCACTGACGATAGTATGCCAGGAAACGCTCTTATAGGACTGGACCGCATACCAATAGGTTTTGCCGTTTTCCAGGTTCATGTCAACATATGTGGTGCCGGTCACAGAGGCCAGGAGCGTGTAGGTAC
The DNA here is from genome assembly GCA_945947715.1 of uncultured Clostridia bacterium. Classification (GTDB taxonomy): domain Bacteria; phylum Bacillota; class Clostridia; order Oscillospirales; family Ruminococcaceae; genus RGIG4694. The sequence goes on from CAMEYZ010000014.1 coordinate 15,373, forward strand.
CTGTTTCGGGGTCGTAGCGGCTGATATAGTAGCCGTCGGTGGTCTTGGACTGAGGATTGGGTGTCCATGAGACGGTGACCTTCCTGTTTCCAGGCGAAGCCGTTACGTTGGGAGGATATATGGGCGAGCCGACGATTATGCTGATAGTAGAGCCGGGCTCACTGGTCTCCTCCTTGCCGTTTACGGTCTTGTTAGCGAAGACCTCAAAGGTGTAGAGATCGCCGTTATCAAGATTGGAGATCGTGTAGGTATTGCCGTTGACGATATAGGTCTGGGAGCTTATAGGATTGCCATTATCGTCCACGCGGGTAGCTATGAGAGTATAATACTCCACATTCTTATCGGAATGCTTGTCCCACTTTACGGTGATAGAACCGTCTGTAGTGGAGCCTGTAAGTCCCGTAACAGGCGGGAATCGGTCACCCGCAGTACCATTGGCGGATACCTTTACGCTCTCAACGAGCTTACGGAGGTTAGGGTCGTTGCTGTCGTTATTTGCAACGGAGTACACAGAAGTAATGGAATAGGTATGTTCTGTGCTGTTATCCATGGGATGATCGACGTAGGTAAGAATTTCCCCTGCCTTTCCGTCGGCTTCGAGCTTGATTATGGGAGTTTCCTCGTCGTCGCGGTAGATATAGTATCTGTCCGCAGCGTCCACGGAAATCCATGTAACGGTGATCTGACCGTCAGAGCCCACTGCCTTGACGTCGGTGGGAGCACTGAGGCTGGCGTAGGATGGTTTGAACTGGAAGTTAGCCGTTGCGGGCATAGGGTCAGCTGTTCCGTCTGCATATACAGCCTCCACCTCATACTCGAATTGTGCATAGTAAGCAACATCACCGTTGGGGTCGTTGGGGTCGGGGGTATATATTGCAAAGGGAGCCGTGCTGTCCACATAGGTATTTTCCTGTCCAAGACCCTTTCCGGGATACTTTGCTTCAAGCACGATGTCTGCATTTTCTTCCTTTGTACCGTCAAGTCTTCTTCTGATGATACGGTAATACTGTGCCTTGTCGTTGACGGTATTCCATGTAAGAAGAGCACCTCTGCCGCTGGGCTTATCGGAGTTGTTCCATTCTACACGCAGCGTCAGATTGTTTGTGGGAGTAGCCACATCGCTCACAAGTGTAGCAGCGTCTCCCTCAATGGGATAGGGCTTATAACCGCTTTTATTATACGGGTCCGTAGGGAGATCATATGTAGTTGTGTTGTTTTCATGCTGAGAATGAACAAAGGGTGTCAGCTCAACAATATACTCAGTATTATTCAGCGGAGAAGCAGGATTTGAGCCCTTGCTCTCATTGAATGTCTGGATACGCTCAAAAGCGTAACCTGTGTCATCTGCCACCATGTAGCTGTCATGGAGCAGATCACCCTTCTGGTCGCCGTTTTTGGAGAATATCTGCATATGATAGCCTGCTATAGGATTATACGGGTCCTGAACATATTCCGCAGGAAGCTCTGCGATAACCGAGAACTCTCTGTTTCCGTTTTCAATGGTAAGGACAGGCTGAACTGTCAGTTTCACAGCAGATTTTGCCCTTGCTTCATTACTTGTGAAGAAATGCTCGTGGGTATTATCGGGGCATACCTGTGAAACAGTGAACGTATACTCAATGCCGGGCTTGAATTTGCCGTTTTCGGAGGTAGTTATTTTATATGTATAATTATTCTTGCTGTCAGGGGTCACAGTAACTCCGCTTATGGAATCAGCTCTCGATTCCTCATCATTAAGCGCATAGGAGTAATTTATTATGAAATTCTCCTCATTTCTGGCATAGCCAGTGGGATTAGTTGAGTTTGTTGTAACGGGATATGTCCATTTCAGAACTATCTCATTTTCATTTATAGATTCCGTCGTGAGCACATATTTATCCACAGAAAGCGAATAATCCGAATTTTTCTCACCGGGCTGCTTATAGGGGTCGCCGTTATCATCGGTGATGGAGCTGTACTCCTTGTAAGCAACAACATTATATAAATGTCTGCCGCCGCTGAAACCCTGAGGAAGCTCATAGGTGAAGGACGTAGAATTATATCCACTGAGAGTTCCGACGATTTCTCCGTCAAAGTATACATAATATCCGTCAGCTCTCATTCCGGTGGTAGAATCGGAAACAGGATTCCACGTGAGCTTTATCTCATTGTTGCAGAGGGTATTGCGCTGTACCGAAATTCCCGTTACCTGAGGGAGCTGATTTGCAAGCACTCTTATGTGGGTAATGCGGTAGTAGAAAAAACCGTCGTTGTTCCAGCTGCCCGAAGCGCCCGATGTCAGGAGCTTGTAATTACTTGGGTCAGAAAATCTGTTCAGCGGGTCAAATACCTCCAGCAGATATACCTCATAGCCCTGAACGCTGGTTATAGGATTTAGTGTGCTGAAATAATAATTTTCAGAAAGAGTGTCCACATTTTCGGCAGTGATAGTACCGTCGTCCTTAAGCATCAAGAAGCTGTCATTCAGCTCAGCATCATAGCTGCTGTCGGTATAGATATAATAGTCTACATTGTCGCGGTCCTTTGAGTTCCAGTTAACAGTCGGAGTAAGTCCATTATCTCCGCCGAGGTTGAATTTCAAAGTCTGTGCAGACGTGGTCAGATTTGTGGGTATCGTATCCGAGCATGCATAGTGCGTGCTGTATACATTATTGGAATCGCTGACTCTTGCGGCGATAACATCATATCCGCTGAGTTTGGACTGGTCAACGCGGATAATATATGTATTATCGTCGGGCTTGATGCACAGGCTCTGGTCATTAACAAGCTCCTCAGCGGTAAAATCCATTATTGAAACAAACGATGTTCCCGTATTTTTTCTTCCGTAAAGCTTCAGCTTGGTAAAATCTACCGAGCTGGAAGATCCTACTACCGCCTCAATAAAGGAATAGGGTGCACCGTCAACAGCTCTTATCACGTCAACGCTGGTAACATCTATCGGCGCAGTGGGAACCGCGCTTCCCTGTATCCATTCAACTCTGTGAGCAGTTTCAAAGCCTGAAGGAAGCTTAGGCTTGATAACCGTATCCTTTATTCCGTTTGAATTGATAATATAGATAACAGCGTCTTGGGATATCCCGTTAAAGGGATCGTTTCCGGAATCAAAATACTGGAAATCATCACGTGCCTGGAACTGGCTTCCGTCAATAATTACCCGTGTAAGCGATGTAGCCCCGCTGAAAGCATTTGCTCCCACATAAGACACACCTGTCAGATCAATGGAAGAAATAACCTTGTTTCCCTGAAATGCGGTCTCGCCGATTTCTGTCCATGTTCCGCTTGGAACATCGAGAGTATTTTTATAATTGTATGTATTCGGAAGGCTATCGGAAAATCCCAGAAGGGTATTGCCGTCGGGGCTCACCTTAAGCTGAGAAGCCGTAGCCACACTGCTCGCCGCAAAGGTCACAATCTCCAACCCCTCAGGCACCACCATAACAGCAAAGCAAGCCGCAAGCAATCCCGAGACAGCGCGTCTTAAAAAGCCCCTCTTCTCCGCGGTCACGGGAGTAGCCTTTTCACGCTTTTTTGCAATCTTACGCTTTTTATGGGAACGGTTCATACCCAGAAAATGTCCGTCGTCGTCGGAAAGCGCCATATCAACAGCTCTCACCGCCGAACAGAACAGCGATATGATAAGCACCGCAAGCATACACAGCGGATAAAATATCTTATACTTCTTTCCAAAGCCCTCAACAGCGGCAACCGCTTTTCGCTGAGTATTGAAATCCATTTACGACCAATCCTTTCATTTATTGCGGCATATTATTCTACAGCCGCCATTCAAGCGCATAAGCGCACTATTCATCGTATAATTATTCTTTATTATATCATATATTTCTCAAATTGTCCAGTAGATTATTACATTTTTGTATATTTTTCCGAAAAAATAGATAGCCATCTTTTCAAAGCCCCGTGTTTGCGGCATTTTAAATAAATAATTTTAACCAAATTGTAAGATGTGTACAATATATGAAAAAAGATGTTGACAAAAGTTTCCGAACGTGGTATTATATATATGTGTATCATTGTTTTATTTTTCTTTTTATTTTAACGGAAATATTGTGCATAAAATTTTAAAGACTTTTATTTTTTTGTACATATTTGCCATATATTATGGAGGATTTCATATGTCTGATAAAAAAATAATTGATATGGACGATTTAGCTCTCGAAAACGTTTCCATTGATGATCTGATGACGCTCCCCAACGTGCCCGATGCAGCTAATGACTGGAAGCACAAGGGTGACACAAA
>CAMEYZ010000015.1 GCA_945947715.1 uncultured Clostridia bacterium
GAATCAAATGCGCGGAGCTCTGCTCCGCCGAAAACGAACCGTGAATAGTCGGAAAATCCGAGGAAAATCCAAAAAAGTTTGACCGAAAGCAAACCGAAAATAGTCGGAAAATCCGAGCTCGAATCGAAACAATGGCTTCACAACAAATCCAAACACACACAGCAAAAGTCCTCAAACAATTGGGGGCTTTTGCTTTATAGCGAATAATCAATCATGTACAATAAATACTAAAAGCGAAAGGCTGTGAGATATATGGAAAATAAATCTGCTGTGGGAAGGATACATTCCACTGAGAGCTTTGGCGCTGCGGACGGGCCCGGTGTGAGGTATATCATTTTCATGCAGGGCTGCGATATGCGGTGTAGGTACTGCCATAATCCTGATACCTGGGATAAGTTCTCCGGTACCGAAATATCTGCCGAACAGGCACTGAAACAGGCCATGAGATACAGGTCCTACTGGAAAAAGGGCGGAGGTATCACTGTCAGCGGCGGCGAGCCTCTGCTGCAAATAGATTTTCTTACCGAGCTTTTTAGGCTCGCTAAGGCGGAAAATATCAGCACCTGCATAGATACCGCAGGTCAGCCCTTTACCCGCGAAGAGCCCTTTTTCTCAAAATTTCAGGAGCTTATGAAATATACCGACCTGCTGCTGCTGGATATAAAGGAGATAGCTCCCGAACGGCACAAGCTCGTTACTGGACATGCAAACACAAATATCCTCGATATGGCGCGGTATTTAAGCGATATCGGTAAGCCTGTCTGGATAAGACATGTGCTCGTGCCCGGGCTGTCCGACTTTGACGAGGATATCGACGAGCTCCGGAAATTCCTTGATACCCTCGGGAATGTTGAGCGGGTGGAGATACTGCCTTACCATACTCTGGGAAAATTTAAGTGGGATGAACTGGGGATAAAATATCCGCTGGAGGGCGTGGAGCCTCCCTCGGAGGAAAGAATTGTAAATGCAAAAAAGCGGCTGGGGATACTCTGACCTGCCGAAAAAAATCGCCTTTAAGATTCGGATAAGAGTCTTAAAGGCTTTTTTTCTTTTTCTGCAATATAAACTATTTTAAGACATTTTAAACGTTTTATATCAATTTTTACTTTAATGAGACGCATTATCATTAGTTAATGTGCAAAAAAATTTACGTGGAAAATGAACAAAATACCAATTGACATGGTAAGCATTATTTGGTATAATTCATAACGAAGATTAAAGATGAATAATTCGAAAACGCTTTATTTTATCTTTATTTCTATGGTCATTTTGTTGTGCATTTTTGACAGTATAATAAATGCTGCATAATGAAGGGAGAACATAAAATGAGAAAGAAAACAAGGGTTGAAATGGGCATAACCTTGGTGGTCGGAGGCATCATAGCCATAAGCATTGCGGCAGCTCTTATAATTTCTTTGGTGCTGTGTACAAAGCATAATAATCAGAATTTTAACGATATGGCGGATATAGGCGTTAATGTTTTTGAAGAGCGTATATCTGACCATGCTATGCATCTTGAGGACGTGTTCTCGTTCTGGAGCATACAGGGCTTGTCCGATGCGGTCGCGTCTGATGACGGTGCCACACTTGAAGAGCTTTACAAAAATGCTCCGATAGATGAGTACACCTTCTGCATGTTCACCGACAACAGCGGAAAGAAAATTTGGAGCAGCAATAACTATAAGCTGTCCTCCTTTGATGCGTCTCAGGTTCTTAATGGAAAGAATATTCTGTGCGGAATTTACGCCGATGAAAGTGTTCCGCTGAGCTGTATCTATGCTGTGCCCGTGTCTGCGGGAAATGAAGCTGTGGGCATGTGTCTGCTGGGACTGGACCTTGCAGCCGATGATTATCTCATTGAAATAAAGGAACAGACCCGCAACGATGTCACCCTCTTCGCAGGAGATATCCGCTATGCTACTACTGTGGAAAACCACGACGGAACAAAGGCAATAGGTACTCAGATGAGCGATAAGGTCAGAAAAACGGTCCTCGACGGACATGAGACCTACAGAGGTCAGGCCGATATCCTGGGAGACAAATTCTTTGTGACCTATGAGCCTATCGACGATATCTACGGCAATACCGCAGGCGCCCTCTTCGCAGGACAGCCTACCGCTGAGAGTGATGCTGCATTTGTGAGCGTTATAATCATCACAGTGCTGGCAGCGCTGGTGATAATGGGTGCATCAAGCTATCTTATCGGTAAGATATTAAAGGTGATAATCGTTAAGCCCATTATGAACTCCCGTTCGCTCAGCGAGAACATGAACGCAGGCGTGCTGAATATTCCCGATTTCGAGGGAGAGGCTATCAAAAACGAGGTGGGCGATCTGATGGTGCTCCTTCAGGAGACCAAGCACACCCTTTCGGATTACATAGAGGATATCTCCACAGTGCTTGACGCTATGGCGGGCGGAGACTTTACCGTGAAGCCCTCCATTGAATATCACGGCGATTTTGAGAAGATAGAACGCTCCTTCGGCCAGATAAGGGAAAGACTTTCGGGACTTGTCCGCGGGATAAATATTTCCTCCGAGCAGGTAATGGCAGGCTCCTCGCAGATGGCGGACGGCTCCCAGATTCTCGCCAACGGCACCACTACTCAGGCAAATGCTATCGAAGAGCTTAACGCCACTATAGGGGCTATCTCTGAGAAGGTGTCCAACAACGCGCGCAATGCTGTTTATGCAAAGGAGCTCTCCGCAGAAATGGAGGCGGGAGCTATAACCGAAAATGAGGAAATGAACGGCGTTATGACTGCCATGAAGGATATTGAAGCAAAATCCGCAGAGATAAATGGCATCATAAATACTATCAGCGATATCGCCTTCCAGACCAATATCCTCGCCCTGAATGCGGCGGTTGAGGCTGCGAGAGCAGGCGAAGCAGGTAAGGGCTTTGCTGTGGTTGCTGACGAGGTGAGAAATCTTGCATCAAAGAGTGCGGAGGCGGTAAATCTGACGTCGGGACTTATCACGGCGACAGTAGAAGCCATAAACGAGGGCTCTGTAAAGGTAAGCTCCGCGGCTGTATCCATGAAGGATATCACCGAGAAGGCAAAGGAGACCAGTCGTCTTATCGACGAGATATCCGCCGCTACCGAGGAACAGGCGGAGTCTATAAAGCAGGTAACTCAGGGACTTACTCAGATATCGGTGGTAGTTCAGCAGAACAGCGCCACCGCCGAGGAGACCGCAGCCTCCTGCGAGGAGCTTAACGGTCAGTCGCGGCTCTTAAGACAGCAGATTGAAAAGCTGAAAGCATGATATAATAAAGCAGCGGCTGCCCCGAAATGAAGGGCGGCCGCTCTATTATTTATAGTTATACCTTGCAGGAGAATTTCCCGTCGGCTTCGATAAGCTTCATTCTCAGCGGACAGGTGTCGCATTTCGGCGATCTTGCCGTGCAGTATTCCCGTCCGAACAGCACCAGCCTGTGACAGAAATCCGAGGACTTGTCCGGAGGGAGAAGCTTGCGCAGGTCCACCTCAACGGCAGCAGGAGCACTGTTGTCGGTAAGTCTGAGTCGTCCCGAAATGCGTATGCAGTGGGTGTCGGTGACTACTGCAGGCTTGTGATAGATATCCCCCAGCAGCAGATTTGCAGTCTTTCTGCCTATGCCGGGGAGAGTGAGAAGCTCGTCAAGGGTATCGGGGAGAACTCCACCGTATACGTCCCGCAGCCGAGCGCACATCTCCACGATGCTTTTAGCCTTTGTGTTGGCAAGTCCGCAGGGACGGATTATCTCCGTGATATCGGAAACGTCCGCATCTGCGAGGCTGTCAAGGGTGGGATATTTCTCAAACAGTATGGGAGTGACTGTATTTACCCGCGCATCGGTGCACTGTGCGGAAAGCCTTGCTGAAATCATAAGCTGATAGGGCTCCTCGTAGGTCAGGGAGCAGACTGCTTCCGGATATATTTCCTCCAGCCCCGCCACAGCAGCGGCGGCTATTTTTTTCTTGTTCATAGTAATGCCTCCTATATCAGAATAAATCCGATGATACCGCATACAGCGGAAAATACTATCCCTGCGATGGTGTCGCGGGGAAAATGGACTCCCATTATTGGACGTATCACTGCAGTTATCAGTGTGACAGCGCATAGGACCAGTCCCACGGGGATATTCACATAAAGCCAAGCTGCGGCGATTATGGCTATGCATACCGTATGTCTGCTGGGGAAGGACTTCCCCTTGGTGGCTTTGGCGATAAGGGGAGCGATGCTAAGCTTTTCATAGGGCCTGGGAGCGTTTATCCCGCTTCTTATGACCGTGGCCAGCACGAAAGTGACAGCAGGCACTATTATACAGCGTATGATGCGCATATCCATACTGACCGCAAGGAGTATGAGCAGCAGGGCATATGCGCCGTAGCCCATGTAAACGGTGAGCTTGTTAAGTATTTTCAGAATGGTGAGCCGAGCGGGCCTTTCGCCGAACCATTGGGATATTTTGCGATATTTTTCCTCATTCATATTTAATGTTCCTTTGTAAAAAAATAAACTGCAAACGAAAAAGTGTTTGCAGTTTATCTGGCGGAGATGGAGAGACTCGAACTCTCGCGCCGGTTACCCGACCTACGCCCTTAGCAGGGGCGCCTCGTCACCACTTGAGTACATCTCCGTAAATGGCAGCCGTATAAAAGATATTCATTTATATGGCGGAGAGGGTGGGATTCGAACCCACGGTCCCTTGCGGGATCACCGGTTTTCAAGACCGGCTCCTTAAACCACTCGGACACCTCTCCGTATAAGTCGTCAAAGCCATATCGGTTAACGACTTATTCATTATATCATACAATTTCTATTTTGTCAAGGGATTTTTGAAAAATATTTTTATAGGAAATTTTCCGCATTATTTTTTTCTGTCGTTTAGAATCACCATGGATTTGAGTATAGCTATCTGAGTTTTTGCATCAGGCAGCTCATTGTTCATCACCATTTCCACAGCCTTTTCGAAGGGCATGCGGATAACGTCGAGAAACTCGTCCTCGTCCAGGTGACGGTTTTCAAAATGGAGCCCCTCGCAGAGATACATGTGAATCTTTTCAGTATCGTAAGCCACAGTAGGGTAGCATACGCCGAGGTCTGTGACCTTATCGCAGACTGCGCCAGTTTCCTCCTTAAGCTCGCGCAGAGCGGTTTCGCGGGGGTCCTCGCCGTAGTTGAGCTTGCCTGCGGGCACCTCGATAAGCTGTGTGGCAAAGGGATAGCGAAACTGTCTGACCAGGATAATATCGCCGTTATCGTCCAGCGGGACAACGCAGGCTCCGCCGGGGTGAGAAATGACCTCTCTTATAGCAGTGGAGCCGTCCTCCAGCTCTACCGTATCAATGCGCAGGTCAACGACCTTTCCGCTGAAAACGGGCTTGCTGCCCGTGGTTTTTTCTTCAAGATGCATATTATTACCGCCTTTTTTATAGTATAGTTATATTATATCACGTGTTGTCCGGTTTGGCAATAGAGGAATTTGCAAATAAACTTAGAACCTTATAGAACGACAAGGTCAACAGCATACCCGATTTAAAAAATACACCTTGACAAATCAGCTTTGCTCCGCTATAATATAGGTAACAACTATAAAAATAAAGGAGGTCACAAAGGTGGTGAATAATGATATGAGCTTTGAAGAAATGAAACAAGTTGAAATTGATATTTATATCAATCTGATACGTATTAAAAAATATCAAAAGGAAATTAATCCGGAACTTGAATATCAATTGAAAACTCAACGAAACAAGCTTCATCAAATGGGTATCAACACTGATGATTTTGAGTATGAAGATTGACCGCATTTAGTAACATTATAAGGTGTAAAGTCAAACATTCCAAGGCTTTACACCTTTTTCTCTTCATGAGCTTCGAGCATAGCCGCCGTATATTCGGAAATACTATTTTTATGGACCTCAGTTATCTCGTCGCGGATATTCAGAAAAGCATCTGCCAGCACAGGGTCGAAGTCCCTGCCCCTGCCCTCCTCGATGATGCTGAAGCACTTTTCAAGGGGCATGGCGTCACGGTAGCACCGCTTTTCCGAAACTGCGTCGAACACATCAGCCACTGCCATTATCCTTGCAGAAAGAGGGATATCCTCTCCGGAAAGCCCCTCAGGATAGCCTCTGCCATTCCATTTTTCGTGATGATATCTTGCGACATTATATGCCATTTCCGTGTGGTTTTCGTTGCCTACATGAGCAAAGGTCTCTCTGATTATCTTTCCGCCCTTGGCTGAATGGGTTTTCATTATTTCAAATTCCTCGTCGGTGAGCCTGCCGGGCTTCTGAAGAATGCTGTCGGGGATAGATATCTTTCCGATATCATGAAGAGGAGCCACCATTGAGATAGTGTTTATAAAATCGTCGGTTATGATATCTTGGAAAAGCTTTTCCTTCTGAAGCTCTTCTGCAAGGAGCCGCACATAAATGCTTGTCCTTTTGATATGACCGCCTGTATTTTCGTCGCGGTTTTCCACAATAGTGGCGAAGTCGTATATCATCCCACGGTTATACATGGCAAGCTTATCGTAATTTTCGGCCTCCTCTTCAAGGAGCTTGGAGGTCCTGCCGGTGAGCAGCTGCAGCAGCGCCGCAAAGCAGCAAAGCGTCAGCAGTCTTGGGATAATGCTGTAAAAAATAAGTCCGTGAAGAGTAGTGAAATTATGGTCAGGACGCCAGTTCAGGTAATATCCGCAAAGCTGTCCGCAAATAGTGACGATGATGGTCATTATGGTGGATATTTTGGTCATTTTCCGGGAGAAATACAATCCTGCGATAGCAATGGGATAAGCATATATCAGCACAACATGATATGTGAGCGTGGTCGTTATGACGAACAGGTACAATTCCGCCAGCACAACATACAGATATTTAAGATATTTCGTCGCAGGATCGATAAATCTGTTTATGATAATCGGTGAAAGAAGCAGTACCGCACTGATAAGATATGCTGTCGTCATTACCTTCTGGTCGATAATGAATATATTAAACAGATTAAGGATATAGATGACTGTGAAGATAGCAAAGGTGATCGCCATTACTCGTCCTGCTACTATATTGGCATCTTTTTCATTCTGACCGATGATCTTGTTCAGTGCCTCGTTGCTCAATTTTATTCCCCCGCATGTATTTTTCTATATTGTATCATATTTCGGGGGGAAATGTCAATATTTTTCCGTTGGATTATCGGTAAGCTATCACGTTTGCGGAGAATATTAATTGACTTTTTTGCTTCGGAGTGATATAAGTGATATAATAGTATTGAAAGGAGCTGATTTTATGTTGGCTGTTAATTATTCGACGATCAGTAAAAATCTTGATAATTACTGCGACAAGGCAACAGATGAATATGAAACTGTTATTAGTATAATCAGCTGATGAAAGCGGCACGCAATGCCGAATATCTTGCTATGATAGACAGGGGACTGGCACAGGTCGAAAATGGAACCTGCAGACAGCATGAGCTTATTGAGGAAGATGACAATGAATAAGCTTTGGACTGATAAAGCATGGGACGATTATCTGTATTGGCAGATGTCGGACAAAAAAACTTGAAAAAAATAAATGAACTGCTTAAAGATATTGAGCGAAACGGTCCGCTTAAATATACTGATAACAAAGCACTGCGCACAAAAGCGGAGTGCTTTCCTATTGAGTCTTTAAATGTGTATAAAGTGTAAAATTTGATAAAGCCCTTGAAATTTTGTTGTAAATGTTGTACAATATAATCAACAACACGAAGGAATTATTCGGGCGGTAATTGTACTATGTTTTTATGTTGGTTTCGCTGGCTTTTCTTTCGGTTTATAAATTTTTATGATTGTAAACGATTACACTTTTATGTATCAAAGGAGGAAATCCCCAATGAAATTTGCAGACGGATTCTGGCTTAATCAGAAGGGCTACGATGTGAGCTATGCAGCTCAGGCTTACGAGGTCACCCCTATCGAAAACGGACTTAATATCCTCGCAACAACACAGTATATCCAGAACAGAGGTATGACCCTCGGTGGTCCTGTGCTGGATATCAATATCACTTCCACACAGAAAAATGTTTTTAAGGTATCTATCGACCACTACAAGGGTACCCTCGATAACATGCCTAAGTTCGAGCTTACCGAGGACTGGGGCTACAAGCCGCAGATAAAGGAGACTGAACAGACCTGGGAGATAGTTTCTGGCGATACCAAGGCTGTTATCGGCAAGTATAACTGGGGCATCAACTATTTCTACAAGGATAAGAAGCTCACAGGCGGCGGCTGGAGAGCTCAGACTATCGTACATGAGAGCGAATTTAAAAAATCTGCAAGAGTAAGCGCTGCTCAGGACGATACCTTCTGGAGCTATCCTCAGAACCCCGAAACTACATACCTTCGCGAGCAGCTCACTCTGTCCGTGGGCGAGTGCATCTATGGCTTCGGCGAGAAGTTCACTCCCCTTGTAAAGAACGGTCAGAACGTTGAGATATGGAACTCCGACGGCGGAACCTGCTCCGACCAGTCCTACAAGAGCATTCCCTTCTGCATCTCTTCAAGAGGCTATGGTATCTTCGTAAACTCCTCCGATAAGATATCCTATGAGGTGGCTTCCGATACCGTTTCTAAGATGTCCTTCACCGTTCCCGGCGAGCATCTTGAATACTTCGTTATCGGCGGCGAGAACATCACCGAGGTCCTCTCCAACTATACCGACCTTACCGGTAAGCCCTCACTTCCTCCTGCATATACCTTCGGACTCTGGCTCACTACCTCCTTCACCACAAAGTACGACGAGGAAACTGTTACCTCCTTTATCGACGGTATGGCTGAAAGAGATATCCCCCTCCAGGTGTTCCATTTCGACTGCTTCTGGATGAAGGAGTTCCAGTGGTGCGACTTCGAGTGGGACAAGCGTCAGTTCCCTGACCCAGCTGCTATGCTCAACCGCCTCAAGACCGAAAAGGGTCTGGAGATTTGCGTCTGGATAAATCCCTACATCGCACAGAGAAGCTCTCTCTTCGACGAGGGCGTAAAGAATGGCTACTTCATCAAGAATCTGGACGGGAGCGTTTTCCAGTGCGATATGTGGCAGCCTGGCATGGCTATCGTGGACTTTACCAATCCCGACGCCTGCAAGTGGTATCAGGATAAGCTCCGCAGACTCTGCGAAATGGGCGTCAACTGCTTCAAGACCGACTTCGGCGAGAGAATACCTACAAAGGTAAAGTATTTCGACGGCTCCGACCCCTATGCTATGCATAACTATTATACCTACCTCTACAACAAGACAGTCTTTGATGTGCTGGAGGAATATAACGGCAAGAATAAGGCATGCCTGTTCGCACGCTCTGCTACTGTTGGCGGACAGAAATTCCCCGTACACTGGGGCGGCGACTGCTCCGCAGAATATACCTCCATGGCGGAAACTCTCCGCGGCGGACTCTCTCTCTGCATGAGCGGCTTCGGCTTCTTCTCCCACGATATGAGCGGCTTCGAGGCTACTGCAACTCCTGACATCTACAAGCGCTGGGCTGCCTTCGGACTTCTTTCCTCTCACTCCCGTCTCCACGGAAACTCTTCCTACAGAGTGCCCTGGCTCTTCGACGAGGAATCCGTTGATGTGCTCCGCTTCTTCACAAAGCTCAAGGGTAAGCTGATGCCTTACATCTGGGCTCAGGCAATAAAGACCCACGAGGTGGGCGTTCCCATGATGAGAGCTATGGTCATCGACTTTGCAGATGACCCTGTATGCCGTCAGCTTGATACACAGTATATGTTCGGTGATAATCTCCTGGTTGCTCCTATCTTCAACGAAGAGGGCACAGCAGAATTCTACGTTCCCGAGGGCAAATGGACCGATATCATCAGCGGCAAGCAGTACGAGGGCGGCAGGTTCTACAACGAGAAGTTCGACTATATGTCCCTTCCCTGCCTTGCAAAGCCTGACAGCATCATCGCATACGGCAGCTTTGTACGTGACTTTGAGTACGATTATCTTGACGGAGCAGAGTTCGTTATCTATGAGCCCTCTGATGGCTGCGAGATAACAGCCTCCGTATACGATACCGAGGCGGAGAATGTATTCACTCTCACCGCAAAGCGCACAGGAAATATCGTTGAGGTTGCATACACCGAGACCGACAAGCATTTCAGCGTAAGCGTATTCGGCAAGGAGCCTATCAAGGTAAGTCCTACTACAACAGGCAAGGTAATAATCCAGCTGTAATATAATAAAAACGGACAGGATAACAGGCGGAGTGCTTGTTATCCTGTCCGTTTGTTTTTTGAACAGGTGTTCTTTATCTGTCACGCATAGTAATATATCGATTCGGTATAGTGAACATTGTTGAATATGTCGGTTAGCTTGTAGAATATCACCGTGGTCCCCATATAGGATACGTCCTCATAGGTCAGGCGGGACTTGCCTATGGTGTATACGTAGTCGTCCAGCAGAACACTGCTCAGGTAGTTGAAATGGTCATCATACACATCGTAATAGATGCAGAAGGTATCACCCTTCTCCGATTCGATTATCCTTGAAGGTCGTCCGTATTCGTCCAGGGGGCTCCATGCGAAAACTATGCCGTTATCGGGATAGGTCAGCTCGTCGTTGTCCCACAGTAGATATATCATCGCATAATAGCCGTTATACTCGCCATAGGTGTAGCTGAGGTGGAGCGTATAATCACCCTCGGTGCTCGTGGCTAAGTAATAGCAGGGTATGGGCATTCCGTCAAGTGATACCCAGGTCTGGTCGTAGTCCACTATCAGGTCACCGTCGTCGTCAAAGCTGTAGATATTATCTGTGCCGAAGTCCAGTATTCCGCCCAGCTCCTCATTGTAATAGTACATGCAGAGCGCGTAATCGCTGATGATAGAGCTGTTGTCCTCCGTCAGAGGGCAGACCCAGCGGCCGTTTTTCTTTGTGAGCACAAGTTCGTCGTCGTCAAGATAATATTTTGAATAGTAGCTGTCGGAGTAGAACTGCGATTCGTCGTACCAGTCACAGCCGGAATAGTTATATACTGTGCTGGTGCCGTGATAATACTGCTGACCGCCTGCCATTATATTGGCGAAATATCCCAGGAAATCGGTGTAGGAGGTGGTTATTTCCACTTCGTCGTATATGTCGTTTATTATGTCGAGATTTTCCAGATCCTCAAAGGGAAAGGCAATGGAAAGTCCGCCGCTTCCCGTGGGAGAGCCTTCGGTCTTGCGATAGACCACCGCCTTTTTAACTGCGGCTTTCAGCGAGGCAGCTGTTTTTGAAACTGAGGAATTATCCGAGAAACAGGAAGCGTAATCGGCAATATCTATAAGCTCGGTGCCGCTGTCGGATATGGTGAGACCTGCTCTGCTGAGGGCGATGAGATGATATTTCTTTGCCTTAAGAAGAGCTATAGATTTTTTGGAAAAGCTGTTTAGCGCGGGAAGGAGGTATTTATCCACCCGCTTAAGGTCGATCACGGAAATTTCGGCGCTTGTGTAGGGCTCCTCGTAGGCTATGGCCTTTACTGAGGTGTCTGCTATCCTTTTGCCAAGCTTTGCTGTGGAAAGCGTCGGGGCTTTGCAGAGAGAGCTTATCCAGCTGGTGTAGTACCAGCCCATGCCGCTTGTGGCGTCCTCCGAGGCGATGAGATAATCCGCATTGTCCGCGGTCATCAGCGCGGTCTCCAGGCTTGCCATGATGCAGGCATCAAAGCCCACAAAGTCGAAATGCACGCCGCCCTTGTCCAGAGCAGCCCTGTAATCGGTAAGGCTCATGGAGTCATAGCGGTAGTTTTCGTCCATGCCGAAGCCGTCTATCGTTCCGCCGCCGTGGTCCCAGAGTACGAGCCCATAGCGTGAAGCAGTGTAGTTTTTCCTGCAGTATTTTATGAAGCTGGAGAGAGTGTTTTTGCTGCTCATGTTCTGCTGACCGAGGGAATTATCAATGAGCTTTAGCCCCTTTGAGGTGACCTTGAAGCGCTGGCATTTCTTTGAGCTGATGCCGCTGGTATGCCATTTTTTCGCGCCGCCCGTCTGAATAATGACGTTGACGTCCTTTCCGCTATAGCCCTTGCATATCTCCTTGATGTCGTCGGAGGCAAAGCCGTTTTCCGATTCCAGGTTGGAGCCTATCATATATATCATCAAAGTGAATTTTGACCGTGGGCCTGAAGCGTTTATGTCTCCCAGCTCTGCTTCTGCCTGTGCGGAGTATTCCTCGGTGAAGCTCTCCTGTGCATATTCCTCGGCCGATACAGTGGGAGCATATATCGATACAAGCGCAGTCACTGACAGTGCAGCAGCTGCTGCTGCCGACACTATCCTTTTAAGTATGTTCATGTTTATGACACCTTGTTATGATGCTGTTCAGTGATGCTTTACTGTGCCATGAGCTTGTGCATATCGGAGATGAGCTGTTCGATGTCGCTGTCATTGTAGCGGCTTCCGTCCCAGTATTCGTGAGCAACCACCGCCTGCCATACCAGCATAGCCATGCCGCCTGCGGTTTTGATGCCGTGATTTTTTGCTGTCTGCATGAGCTTTGTCACCTCTGGATTGTAGATGATATCGAACACGAAGCCGCATTTTTTGATAACGTCCTCGGTGACAGGGCAGGCGTCCACCTTGGGGAACATTCCCACAGGAGAAGCATTTACCAGCAGGTCGAAGCTGCCGCTTATCTCCTCGGGGTGAACGACGGTGATGCTTCCCTTGGCACCCGTTTTTTCAGCGTATTCCTTTACGGGGTCAACGGTGTTTTCAAAGCCGGGCAGTACCGAGATAGTCAGCTCTGCGCCGTGACGGACAGCCTCGATAGCGGTCATGCGTCCAACGCCGCCGCAGCCGCACTGGAGGACCTTACCTTCAAGAGAGGCTCCTGCCGCCGACAGGGAGCGGAGAAAACCGTCGCAGTCGGTGTTGCTGCCGATGTGCTTACCATTTTTGTTAGTTACGCAGTTTACGGAGTTATAGCGCTTAGCGGAGTCGTCCAGCTCGTCGATGTACTGGATTATATCCACCTTGTAGGGGATAGTGATGTTAAAGCCGTCCAAAGCCAGAAGCTCGTCAGCCTTTGCGGACAATTCCTCGGGAGGTATCTCCTTGACCTCGTAGGAAAAATCCTTCACGCCCGCCAGCTCAAACAGGCGGTTATGTATCGGGGGTGACATAGTATGCTTAAGGGGATACCCCAGAAGACCGTATTTTTTCATAATAGTATCAATCCTTTCGCGTTGATTTTAGTGAACAAGGATCAGCCGATCGTCTTGTCAAGGCTTGCGCTGTCCTCGATGTTGTAAATGCTTACGCCCTTTAAGGTTTTCTTTACCAGTCCCGACAGCACCTTACCGGGGCCAAGCTCTATATATGTGTCGATACCGTCAGCCTGCATGCTTGCAAGCTCTGTGGTGAATTTTACGGGGGATACTATGTGCTGCGCCAGTCTTTCGGGCATATTGCCGAAGTCGGTCAGCTTTTCTCCTGACAGATTTGAATAGAAATCAACATTTTCGGGCATTTTGAAGGTGAAGTCCTTCGCTTTGGGGAGAAATTCCTCTGCGGCGGGCTGCATCAGCTTAGAATGGAATGCTGACGAAACGTTCAGCTTTACCGCACGATAGCCCATTTCTGCCAGCTTCGCAGCAGCCCTTTCCGCAGCAGCAGTATCTCCTGCGATGACCGTCTGAGCAGCAGAATTATAGTTTACAGGAACTACATAGCCCTCTGTTTCCTCGCAGACCTTGTCAACAACAGTCATATCCTTGCCGATTATGGCATACATTGCTCCGTCCGAGCTCTCAGCAGCTCTCTGCATCGCCTCGGAGCGCAGCTTGATAAGCTTAAATCCGTCCGCTCTGGATACTATGCCACATGCAACGAGGGCTGCATATTCTCCCAGAGAATGTCCTGCGGCTGCTGAGAAGCCTATGCCGTTTGCCTTTGCGGCTTCAAAGGCTGCCAGCGATACTGCCATGATAGCAGGCTGCGATATCACAGTTTTTGCAAGCTCCTCGGCAGGAGCATTGCGGCACTTGTCCTCTAAGTCGAAGCCAAGAATATCCGAAGCCTCGGTGAATACCTCCTTAGCCTCAGCATAGCGGTCGATGAGCTCCACGCCCATTCCGGGATACTGGGAGCCCTGTCCCGAAAACAGAAATACGTTCTTTGACATGTTATTTTTCCTCCGTTTATTGCTTTTACTATTTGTAAAATTATACAAAACGTATTATCAAAAAGATTTATAGTAAAACCTTTCAAAAAAAACTAAAAAATCATTGACAAAACGGCATGATTTATATTAAAATAGATAATAGGGTTTGTATGCGCAGATACTATTCTGCATTATCATTATAGCATATAAAAGCAAAAAAAACAATATATCGGGAGGATTTTTTTCATGGGAGTAAATATTTTAGGGATCGGAAGCTATGTGCCCCCTCTTACCGTTGATAACGATATGATGTCAACTATCGTGGATACCAACGACGAATGGATAACAACACGCACAGGTATCAAGACAAGACATATGGTAAACGGCGAATCTACCTGGTATATAGGCGCCAAGGCAGCTAAGGCTGCTGTCCTGAATGCGGGCATCGACGTCAAGGATATCGGTCTTATCATAGATTCCACTATTACGCTGGAGTTTCATACTCCGTCGGCAGCATGCCTTATCCAGAGGGAAATAGGCGCGGAAAATGCTGCCTGCTTCGATATCGGTGCTGCCTGCTCGGGCTTTGTTTACGGACTTGATACCGCAATGAGATATCTTATGACCGACGACAGCCTTAAGTATGTGCTTCTCGTTGCAAACGAGGCCCTTTCCAGAATCACCAATTTCGAGGACCGTTCCTCCTGCGTGCTCTTCGGAGACGGTGCGGCGGCTGTGGTTCTCGAAAAGAGCGACAAGCTGTTCACAAGCTGGCTGGGCGCTGACGGAAATGGTGCGAAGTTCCTCTACTGCAGGAGCGGAAAGGCTGATCATCCCTTCATGACCGAGGACAGAGAAAACGTCCCCGACGGCATGGACGACAGCATCACTCACGAGTTCATCTTCCAGGACGGTAAGGAAGTGTACAAGTTCGCAACAAAGGCTCTTCCCACAGCTGCTCTCAATGCTGCTAAGAAGATCAATATGGATATCCACGATGTGGACGTGTTCGTTCCCCATCAGGCAAATGTGAGAATTATCGAGACTGCAGCTAAGAATCTCGGCGTTTCTCTGGACAAGTTTGTACTTACTCTGGACCGGTTCGGCAATACATCAAGCGCATCTATTCCCCTTGCCTTTGATGACGCTGTACGCACAGGAAGAATCAAGAGAGGCGATAAGGTCTGCTTCGTGGGATTTGGCGCAGGACTTACTCTCGGTTCGGTTATCTTTGAATACTAATAAGAGGTGAATATATCATGACTAACAGAATTACAGAGCTTTTAGGTACTAAGTACCCCATTATCCAGGGCGGTATGGCTTGGATAGCAGAAAGCACCCTCGCTTCCGCAGTTTCCAATGCGGGCGGTCTGGGACTTATCGCAGGCGGCAGCGCTCCTATTGATTATCTCCGCGACCAGATACGCCGCTGCAAGGAGCTCACCGACAAGCCCTTCGGCGTGAATATCATGCTCATGTCCCCCAACGCTGAGGACCTGGCTCAGCTGTGCATCGACGAAAAGGTGAACGTTGTCACCACAGGCGCCGGAAATCCCGGAAAATTCATTCCTGCATGGAAGGAAGCAGGCATAAAGGTAATTCCCGTTATCCCCTCGGTTGCTCTTGCTAAGAGAATGGAAAGAGCAGGCGCTGATGCAGTGGTTGCTGAGGGCACAGAGTCCGGCGGTCATATCGGCGAAAATACCACAATGTGTCTGGTACCCCAGGTTGTTGATGCGCTGGAGATACCCGTTATCGCAGCGGGAGGTATCGCCGACGGAAGAGGTATCGCTGCTTCCTTTATGCTGGGCGCCGAAGGCGTTCAGGTGGGAACAAGATTCCTCGCTTCTGATGAGTGTCAGATAAATCCTGTATACAAGCAGCTGGTCATCGACGCAAAGGATACCGACAACGTGGTTACGGGAAGAACGACCGGTCACCCCTGCCGCAATATCAAGACTAAGTTCTCAAAGATGCTGGCAAGCGGCGAAAAGGACGGTACCCTCACTCCCGAAAAGTTCGAGGAGATAACTCTGGGCTCCCTGCGCAAGGCTGTACAGGACGGAAATACCGACGAGGGCTCCTTCCTCTGCGGACTTATCGCGGGTATGGTAAACGAGGTGAAGCCCTGCAGCGCTATCATCGAGGAGATGTTCGCACAGGCTGGAAAGCTTCTGAATATAGATTTTTAACGGACAAGGAGTAAATATTATGGCAAAAACAGCGCTTATCACAGGCTCTGCAAGAGGTATCGGAGCAGCAATTGCTCTCAGACTTGCTAAGGACGGATATAATATCGCTCTCAATGACGTAAATGAGAGCATGTTCGAAAACAACGACATCGAGGAGAAGATAAAGGAGACAGGCGTAGAATGTGAGAAATTCATCTGCGACGTTTCCAAGTACGACCAGTGCGAGGCAATGGTGAAGGCTGTCAAGGAGCGCTTTGGCTCCATAGATTGTCTGGTAAACAACGCAGGCATCACAAGAGACGGTCTTGCGGCAAGAATGCCCGAGGAACAGTATGACCTCGTAATTGCCGTAAATCAGAAGAGCGTGTTCAATCTTATGAAGCTGGCAGGCTCGGTGATGATGCGCCAGAAGTCCGGCAAGATTATCAGCCTTGCTTCCGTTGCGGGTCTTTACGGCAACCCCGGTCAGATAAACTATTCCGCTTCAAAGGCAGCTATCATCGGCATGACCAAGACAATGGCCAAGGAGCTGGGCTCTCGTGGAATCACCGTAAATGCAGTAGCTCCCGGCTTTATCAGCACTCCCATGACCGACAAGCTCACCGAGGAACAGAAAAACAGGATGCTCGAGCAGATAGCAATGAAGCGCTATGGCACCGTTGACGAGATAGCAGGCGTGGTATCCTTCCTCGCCTCCGACGACGCTTCCTATGTAACAGGACAGGTCATCGAGATATCCGGCGGACTTATGATGTAATTTATCTTTAGTAAACAGAATGGAGAAGATTTATGTCAGGTAAAAGAGTAGTTATTACAGGAATGGGCGTGGTTTCGCCTATCGGAAATACAGTGGATGAATTTTACGGCAGCCTTAAAAGTGGAAAGCTCGGCTTTTCGCCGCTGCAGTGCGACAAGCTTAAGGAGGATTTCGACATCAAGCTGGTGGCTTCCGTGAACGACTTCGACCCCGAAAAGAACATCGACAAAAAAGAAGCAAAGAGAATGGACCGCTTCACACAGTTTGCTCTCAGCGCCGCTCTGGACGCTCTGAAGGACAGCGGCAGCAAATTCGAGGACGTTGACCCCTACCGTGCAGGCGTTATCTGTGGAGTTGGTATCGGCGGACTTAATCTGACCTGCTCCGAACATTCAAAGTATCTGGAAAAGGGTCCCGACAGGATATCCGTATTCTTTATCCCCATGATGATAGGCAACATGGCTGCGGGAACTGTTTCCATGAAAACAGGCTTCAAGGGTGCTAACTACTGCACAACTACAGCCTGCGCTTCCTCTACCCATGCTATCGGAGAAGCCTTCCGCAAGATAAAGGACGGATATCTTGATGTATGCCTCGCAGGCGGTGCGGAGTCCTGCATCGGAGAGTTTGCTCTGGGCGGATTTAACAACATGAAGGCTCTTTCTCGTTCCGGCGACCCTGAGCGCTGCTCTATCCCCTTCGATGCTGAAAGAAACGGCTTCGTTCTGGGCGAGGGAAGCGGTATGCTGGTCCTCGAAGAGCTTGAGCATGCAAAGGCAAGAGGTGCTAAGATATACGCCGAGGTGGCAGGCTATGGCGCTACCTGCGATGCATATCATATGACAAGCCCCTCTCCTGAGGGAGAGGCTGCTGCACAGGGCATGATTCTTGCATACACCGAGGCTGGTCTTAAGGCTGAGGATATCGACTACATCAACGCTCACGGCACATCTACCGGACTTAACGACAAGTACGAAACAAAGGCTATCAAGATTGCCCTTGGCGACCATGCATATAAAACAGTCATCAACTCCACAAAGTCTCAGACAGGACATCTTCTGGGAGCTGCGGGAGCGGTTGAGGCAATTGCTACCGCACTTTTCTGCCAGAACGACTACGTTTCTGCTACTGCAGGCTTCAAGGTTCCCGATCCCGAGTGCGACCTGGATTACTGCACAGAGGGCGGCCGCAATATGACCGTCAATGCAGCTCTTTCCAACAGCTTAGGCTTTGGCGGACACAATGCTACTATCTGCGTGAAAAAGTACGTTGATTAAGGAGAGATCATCATGAGCGAGAAGATCTATAATATGGTTGAGATAGATACTATCGCCGCTCTTGCGGAGATAGTCAGCAAAAATGAGCTGGGGGAGATTACTATCGTTGACGGTGGAAAGACTATCACCGTCAAGGGCAGAAAATGTCCGCCTCCTCCGCCAATGATGGGTGCGCCTGCTCCTGCGATGCCCATGCCTCCTGTACAGGTGGCAGCTCCTGCGGCTGAAGCTGCAGCTGCAGCGGCTCCCAAGGCTGAGGAAAAGAGCGGAAACGTCGTAAAGGCGCCTATCGTGGGCACATTCTATGCTTCACCCGGACCGGGAAAGGCTCCCTTTGTAACAGTGGGCAGACAGGTCAAAAAGGGCGACGTACTTATGATAATCGAATCCATGAAGCTTATGAACGAGATACAGAGCGAATTTGACGGAGTTGTCACCGAGATAATCGCCAAGGACGGTCAGGCTGTGGAGTACGACCAGCCTGTGATGATAATAAGCTGAGGAGGATAATAAAATGGCTGTACTTATGGACAAGGAGCAGATAAAGGAGATAATTCCCCACCGCGACCCATTTCTGCTCATCGACAGCATAATCGAGTTAGAGCCGGGAGTAAAGTGTGTTGCGGAGAAATACATGTCACCCGACGAGTTCTGGTTCAAGGGACATTTTCCGGACTATCCTGTAGTACCGGGAGTTCTGATGATAGAGATGCTTGCGCAGGCGGGCTGTGTAGCGATGTTATCGCTTCCTGAGAACAAGGGCAAGACAGGCTTTTTCGGCGGCATAAAGGAAGCGAAATTCCGCAGGCAGGTAGTTCCCGGGGACACACTGCGTTTAGAAACGGAGATAATCAAGGTAAAGGGTCCCATAGGCATAGGCAAAGCGGTTGCAACTGTAAATGGCGAGAAAGCCGTTGTAGCGGAGATATCCTTCGCAATTAAATAGGCGGCGGGATGACCCGCAGCCATTGCCGCGGCGGGGTCCCCCCGCGGTCGTTGCCGCGAAGTAAGTTTTTCAGCTTAGGTAACATCAAGCCGCGGAAGTAAGAAACAAGCGAAGGAAGGTTCGAGGAAAACGGTACCCGCCGCTAAGCAGTACCCCAGCAACAAAAAGTTCGCCAGCCTTTCAAGGCTGCAGGTTTCCAA
>CAMEYZ010000016.1 GCA_945947715.1 uncultured Clostridia bacterium
CGCTCGCTTACATAACAAATTTTCAAACTCCTTAAAGATATATTCCAAAGCGGACGGCAGGATAAAATCTGCCGTCCGAAATTTTACGGACGGAGGGCACATATTATGCACAAGCTTGAATCTGAGGTAAACAAACTGATCGACGACATTCTTTCCGATTATGAATCGGGCAGGGATATTGACAATATCCAAACCTTTGACCACCCCAAAAAGGAAGTTATCATTGAGATTGTGGAAAAGCTCCGCAATATTATTTTCCCGGGTTATTTCAAAAACGGCACATACAGGATTTACACCGTAAGAAACAATATGACAATGCTGCTTGAGGACGTGCTGTATAATCTGATAAAGCAAATATCCATTGTGCTCAGATATGTTCCCGAATATGAAAATGCGGACGAGGGGGATATTGCCGATGAAGCGGAACGGCTTGCTCTGAAATTTCTCGGAACCATACCCAAAATTCGTGAATATGTTGATACCGACGTTCAGGCTGCCTTTGACGGGGATCCTGCCGCATTCAATAAGGACGAGATAATCTTTTCATATCCGGGACTTTTCGCCGTTATGGTGAACAGGATAGCCCACGAGCTTTATCTGCTGAATATCCCACTTATCCCGAGAATTATGACCGAATATGCTCACAGCGTTACGGGAATTGACATTCACCCCGGAGCGCAAATAGGAAAATATTTCTTCATCGACCACGGTACGGGCATTGTTATCGGCGAAACTACTGTTATCGGGGACAATGTGAAAATATATCAGGGTGTTACTCTCGGTGCGCTTTCCACAAGAGGCGGACAGAAGCTGAAAAGCAAAAAGCGTCACCCAACCATTGACGATAATGTTACCATATATTCGGGAGCCTCTATTCTCGGCGGAGAAACTGTTGTGGGCAAGAATGTTGTTGTGGGCGGCAATGCGTTCATCACAAAATCTATCCCCGAGGGAGCAAGGGTCAGCATAAAAAATCAGGAGCTTCGCTATAATTATGATGCTTCTCACCCCATTCAGCGTGCAGAGCTTGAGGTGGACGAAAGCTGGTTTTATGTGATATGAGCTTGAAAACGGAGGTTTACATGAATGAGTAAAAGAATATACGCATAACTTTCAATATCTTTTTGCATTTGCAGCATTACATTTCGCAGTTTGCTGTTTTTCTTGTTAATGTCCCTAAGATACCACAGGGAACCTTCTACATACTGCGATATGATTGCTTTTCTGTTTTGCTCCGGAATGTTGATGTTATCGAAAATAGTAAACTTTTCATAATTGTATCGGAATGCAAGCTTACCCTCCGACTGCATCTTAGCATACTTGTCGATATACTCGGTATATATCGGGTGCTCCGGCGTCGAGGGGTTAAGGTCCCAGAACACTTTTCTGTCCTTAGCCGCCAGCTGACGGTTGAAGGCTTCCTTGATGATGTTGTCATGATGAAGATTTATCTCCGTAGCGCTCCACATGCCGAGTGAAAATCCACGGAATTTGTAGTAGCTGTTTATCTTGGCACCGCCGACAAACAACACTATCCGCTCCCGGTAGCCTGTGGACTTGCCACAGATTATAAGAGCTTCATTGCCCTTGAATTTGCCCCAGCGGCACTGTCCCCGGAAATAATGCTCGATGCCGAAGCCGTTGCAGTCGCCCAAAACAGCCTTTGCCGTGGGAGCGGTAGATGCTGTTGCAAGATGTATTTTATCCCGTGTGGTTTCGAGGGCAATGCAAAATGCAAGAATATGGTCAACAGTCTTGCCTGCTCTGACCGCTCCCTCTGCCACGTTGATTAGGCTGTCTTCGCATCGTTTGATGTAACGGAGATGCTTTGGTCCGAAATTGTACGGTATAGATTTAACCGCCCTCGTCTTCGGTGGCGACCTCTTCGGCATTTATTAGATCCTCGTTCTGCGCCAAAAAATCTGCAGCGTCCTTGTGACGTGCGGTAAAATCCTTTATTAGCTGCTTCCTTTTCTTGCGGTTAGGCTCTGCAATTATCGCAGATACCAGATCGCTGATAGTATCTGCGGATATCTCTGCGAAATTCTCATTCTTCTGCTCAAGGGCTTCGGAAATATCTCTTATAGCCTTGCTCACTGCGTTCAAAAAACTCACCTCAATTTATTTACCCTTTAAACCCTTTCAAACGCCCTTTAAATTTGATTTTGATAGTAAGCTAAGCCTTAGTTTAAGACTTGGCTTACTCCGTTTTTATTGTCGCTGCTTGACTATATTTTGGCTTTGGTGTATAATGGCATAAACACATTAATATGGAGCTGTTATCTGGCAGAATGCCATTGCAGCTTTGCCTTGTATTCGACAAAATCTGTCCGAAAATCCCCATGCATATTCTATGTGGACAGGTTCTGAATTATCTATTCGATATGATAAAGGAAGGAAATATTTTGAAAAAGAAAAAACGACTTAGCCGATGTGCCGCCGCACTTACAGCTGCGATAATGCTGTTGCTCTCAGGCTGTACTGCCGCAACGGAAGTAAGTGAGGAGGCTGATTCCTCAGGTCAGACCACCGCAGAGCCCCCTGTTACAGAGCTTGAGGCCAAGGACGATTTCTATGGTTACATAAATCTTGACAGACTCGATTATTTGGAGATAGGCTACGGAAAAACATCTGACGGTTCCTTTGATGAGACTCAGGACATCATTGATGAACGGATAAGCTCAATGATAAAGGAGATCGGCGAAAGCAGTGAATCGTTTCCTGAGGGAAGCTGCGAACAGCTTATTCATGATATATATGCCGATTATAAGGAATATGAAAATACCTGTGCCAGCTCTGAAAAGACCTTTTCCACAGTGTATTCTGAGATAGAAGGTGCTCAGAACATCGATGAATTTATGACGGTCTGTGCAGGTCTGTATCGTGATTACGGAGTGAATGTTCTGCTTGATGTCTATGTTGACATGAACAGACTGGATGCAGCGAATTACGGCGTATATGTGTCCGGAATTACCAGTGTATATAATTTATACGGCTTTGAAGATATGACAACAAAGACCTCAGCTGCATTATCGGTTAAATCATATAACGAAAGCTTTCTGAAAGCAATCGGCGTTGACAAAAATGTCACGGAGGAACGTGCCGAAGCTATGGTCAACATTATTATGGACGTGGCACGGGGCACCGATATTGAGGTGCTGAAGGAAAGCTTGCCTATTAAATATATTACGGAAATTTCAGCAGAGGAAATGGAGGGTATCTTCACAAGCTTTGATTTTTCGGAGTATATGAAGTCAATGGGTGCCGAAACGCTTCCTGATGTTTATTATACTCTTGATAAAAATCAGCTTGAAGCCGTAAACGGTGTGCTTACCGAAAAAAATCTTACCGCTCTTAAGGATATTGCAAAGGCTGATTTTACTTCTCAATACGGATATTATCTTCCCGACAGTATGAAGAATATGCGTGACAAGTACTATCTCATACCCAAGGGCAGCCGCGAAAAGCTTATTATTAATGAAATGAACATCAAGTTTTTCGACATTATCGGCGAAGCCTATGCGGGAAGATACACCGATGAAGTCACTTTGGAAGCTGTGAACAATATGTGCGAGGAGCTGCGTGCTTCCTATTATGACCTTATCGGCAATGCAAACTGGCTTTCTGAAGAAACACGTGCATTGCTGCAGAAAAAGCTGGGTAATCTTAAATTCGTTATAGGTGCTCCGGTTTACGATACCGACAATTCGGACAGAGCAAAGCTTATCGGGACCGACCTGCTTCAGACGATCATTAATTTCAGTGCGGATTCAGTAAAAGAAAATATGTCGCACATCGGTGATGAATATAGCACCGATATAATGGGAATGTCTCCGCAGATAGTAAATGCCTGCTATAACACAAACAATACTATCACTATACCAATGGGCATAACTCTTCCACCATTTTTTGATGTTGAACGTTCAAAAGCAGCTAATTACGGCTCTCTCGGCACAGTCATTGCTCATGAGATGTCACATGCATTCGATTCCGACTGCATTGCTTTTGATGCAGACGGAAATTACGACCCCGACTGGCTTCCGGAAGCTGACAAGCTTGCCTTTGAGGAAAAAATGCGGCTTACAGAAGAGTATTACAGCAGCTTCACAATCATGGACGTTTACCATGTTGACGGAGAAAATACTCTTGGTGAGAATTTTGCCGACCTTGGCGGAGTGGAATGTGTTCTATCCGCATTTTCAGATGATGCAGAAAAGAAAGAAGTGCTTGAAAGCTATGCTGCACTGTGGTGTACTCTGGAAAAGGATATTTCCGCTCTTGAAGCGCTCAGGTATGACGTACATAGTCCTGCTTCCGTAAGAGTGAATGCAGTAGTATCCTCCTGTGATGATTTTTACAGGCTTTATGATGTCAAGGAGGGCGACGGAATGTATATCGCTCCCGAAAACAGAGTAAGCAGATGGTGATGAAGGGGGATAAAATGTTATGGGAATCATATTAAAGCATACAATAAAAAATATTTTTAAACGTCCCGGAAGGACCTTCCTGCTGACACTCTGCATATTTCTCTGTTCGATCTCCGCATCGCTCTGTCTTGATATGACGGGGAGCGTTCAAAGACTTTTTACAAATTATTTCGGCAGCCTTGTGGGCAGCACAGATATTGAGTTTATCAATCTCACAAGTATCGACGAGGAAATGCTCAATGAGCTGCCTGAAAACCGTCATCTGCTTATCTCAAACAGCTTCACTCCATTCTATCGGCGCGACCCTCAGATGTACAGCTATGCGATAGAGACCGATGTTACTGTAATGACAACAGATCTGAAAAAAGCCCATGAAATGAATGTGCTGCTGACAGAAATGGAGCTTACGGAAAATGAAACAGCCATGACCTCCGAGCTTGCAGAGCTGCTGGGCTATTCGGTGGGAGATACCGTAGAATTCTATGATGAATTGGGCAAAAAACAGGAATTTACCATTAAGCTGCTTATGGAAAGAGGAGGAATTGTGAACGACAGAAATGTCTGCATAATAAGCCCCGAAGGCATGGAACGGCTTACTGGCGGAGAAACAAGCTATCTTCAGGCACTTATTGATTTTACCAACGACAGTGATGCTGATATTGCTGAAAAATATCTTAAGGAGCATTACCCTGAAGCAGAGGTCCTGAACATAAGATATAACGAGGATATTGACGAAGCGGTAAATCAGGTATCAATTATTTTTTATACATTGTTTGCAGTTTGTCTGCTGGTGGTCATTATTATTACCGTAACAGTCGCCGAAAGAATAATGAACGAGAGAATGGCAGTTGTGGGAACTCTGCGCAGCCTTGGTGTTTCTCAGCGCAGGACAGCTTCTATACTTATGCTTGAAAATGTTTTCTATGCACTTATGGGAAGTGTTCCCGGACTTATCGTTTATGAAGCTATACGGTTCCCGCTGTTGAATGCAATGTTCGTCAGCGATACCGATTCCCTTGATTTCGGAGCAATGAGCGCAGGTGTGAAGCTCGCCGTTATCATTGGTGCTGTTATCCTGGAAAGCGCTTGCACCATAAAGGAAATAGCTGCCGCAAGCCGAACGGCTATCCGTGACATAATATTTCTTAACAAGGATACCGAATTCAGATTTTCCAAAGCAAAAACTGTTATTGGAATAATTGCTCTTGTGAGCGGAATTATCCTTGCATTTGTAAAAAACAGGGCTGTCGCTTCGATAATTTGCTTTATCGGACTGGTATTGGGATTATATCTTCTGTTTCCATACGTTTCGGTATATGGAGCAAAAATATTTGAAAAAATCTTTGAAAAAGCGGGAATGCCTGTTGCAAGACTTGCCGCAGCAGAAGCAGGTACAAAAAAGAGTACAATAGCAAGTGGTGCTCTTATTGCTGCAGCATCAAGCATATGCGTTCTGCTTTTCATTTTTTCCGATTCGCTGTACGGACTTTTTTCCGGCGAAAGCTTTGACACCGACATTGTAATGTGCGGAACCAGTTCACTGGATTATCTTTACGATTATGTTGATGATCTGGAAGGAGTTATTTCCACCGAAAATGTTTATTATATGCCATATTCTTATCTGGAGGTAAACGGAAAAGAGATAAAAAATGCTGCGGTTTTCGGCGATGACTACGAGCCTGAGGAGGGCACAAGGCAGTTTGTTTCCATTGAAGGTATGCCTGAGACCATAAGCAATGACGAATTTTATTGCAGCAGGATATTTGCGGAAGAAACAGGAATAGAGATAGGCGATATTGTTGAGCTTAACGTCAACAGTGACAGCTTTATTCCGGTCAAACTGAAGCTGAAGCTTTCCGGATATATCAATACAGTTTATTTCGACCCCACAGGCAAGGGGATTATGCTCAGCCGTGAAAACTATATTGCCTGCAATTCTGATACTCCCATGTATATACTTGTCCGCTGCAAAGAAGGCTATGCCGACCAGCTCACAGACTCCATAAGCAAATACTCCTCTGGAACAATAGACGAGGTAAAGACCTATGAAGCGTATCTGCAACAGATGAAAAATGAAAATTCAAGCGAAGCAATGATGATAAAGATGCTTGGATTTATCGGACTTGTACTTACATTTGTGGGCGTTGTAAGCAATCAGCTTATCGGTTTTGAAAGCAGAAAGCGTGAAAATGCAGTGCTGCTGTCAGTTGCAATGAATAAGGAGCAGCTGAGAAAAATGCTGCTTATTGAAACTATCATTTCAAGTATTCTGCCGATAATCGTTTCGGTGCCGCTGGGAATGCTGCTTTCGCTGCCGATAAGATCAATAATGTACAGCACCGGAACGCAGCTGCCGCTTGTATTTGATATTCCCGAGCTTATAGGGCTTACGGTGATACTGCTTATAGTATTCTCACTTACGGTATTGTTCCCCTACAACTCGCTGAGGAAAATGAAGCTTTCCGAACAGCTCAAATATGAATGATAAAGGAGAAAAAGGTATGAGAGTTATAGATGTACAAAATGTATCGAAACAGTTCGGCAAGGGCGATGCTGCCACACGTGTTCTGGACGGACTCAGCTTTTCCGTCGAAAAGGGAGAATTTGTATCGCTTATGGGAGCGTCAGGAAGCGGAAAATCAACTATGCTGTATCTTATCGGAGGCCTTGACAGGGATTTTGACGGCACTATCGAAGTATGCGGCGAAAATATTTCTGCTATGAAGGAAAAGCAGCTTTCAAAGCTGCGTCTGGAAAAGATAGGCTTTATTTTTCAGTTCTATAATCTTGTGCAGAATCTTTCGGTAGCCGATAATATAATGCTGCCCCTTAATGTGCGTGGCAAAAAGCGCAGTGAGCTTAAAGATCGCCTTGATGAAATACTTGAACTGACAGGTCTTTCCGAAAAGCGCAAAGCTATGCCTTCGCAGCTTTCGGGAGGTCAGCAGCAGAGAGTGGCTATTGCCAGAGCGATAATGGGAGAACCTGAGCTGCTGCTTGCCGACGAGCCTACCGGAAATCTTGACACACATATGACCACAGACATAATGGAGCTTTTCGCAAAGGTCAACAAGGAAAAGGGTATCACTATCCTTCAGGTGACACATTCCCCAGAATGTGCTGCATACGGCACACGTACTGTATTTCTTGAAGACGGACATGTTGCTGATATGAAATAGTCCGCCTTCAATATTGCTAAATTGACAGAAGAAAAATGTGTTTTTTTCAAATTTGAAAAAAATTCCTTCTGTATCGGATGTATAATTAAAACAGAACGGAAAACTGCTTGCCATTTCACAGCAGCTTTTCGATAAGATTAGTATATGGAGGAAAAATATTATGTCAGTTTTTTTTAATCCTAAAAGCGTTAACACTCAGCCTCGCTTTACAGCAGGCAGCAGATCGGCTGAATATCAGGAGGGCCTCCTTCTCGGCTATCTCCATAATATCCTGCATTATCCCACTGTGGAGGACATCGTTTATGCTCCCGATTGCTGCTTTTTTACAGTATCGGCATTAAGCTCAACAGTAGCACCTGGTATCAGCCCGGATTTTGACCGTCCGCATTTATGCACGGGGATAAAAAACATAGTCGATCTTCATGCAAAAACACTCTGGCTTGGACATGGCAGGATTACAGATAAGACCCGTTCTCTGTTTGATGAGTTAGAAAAGGCGGGAATGACCTTTAGATATCCTTCCACAGACCACACATCCATAAGCTGCGCTCAGTATGTGGAGGAGCTTGTTATCAACTGGGGCTTTTCCGTTGTTAAGATACCCGAAAGATCAACGGTCTATATTTATCCGATTTTCAGAAAATCTGACATCAGCAGCATTATACCGATAGATCACCGCTATGGTTTCGATGCTGATGTTGATGACTTTTACAGCTCAGCTGACAGCAATGCTGATGATATCTGGAATATGCGGGTATCTGATAAGCTCAGCGATATCGACCCTGAACAGATAAGTGATTTTAAGCAAGGCTTTTTTGATGGATTTTCATATTAAATGATGCTTGCAACGAAAAATGCTGCCGTACTATTGACACTAATCCCCGATTATAAAGTGTACAAAAAATCAAGCAAAATCTTAGCCTTATGGATTTTGCGCAGATTTTTTGTCTACACTTTTATCGGGGGTTAGTATGATACGACAGCATTTTTTATTCTGAGACAAGCTCTCTGATCTCTACCTTTTTGACCCTGCCCGATGAAACATATGCCAGTACAAAAAAGCACAGGCAGATCAATATAACGGGAACAGCAGCTGTGAATACAGTAATCCTTGCATTAAAGCAGGAAATGCCTATATTTTTCAGAAGCAGGCTCAGAAGTCTGTCCGAAAAAGCTGCCGAAAGAGCGGTTCCAATTGTTCCGCCGATGACCGATATTATGAGAAATCGGAGTGCAAAGCAGAGCTGCAATTTGTTTGAGGTGAATCCCAGCGACTTGTAGATCCCTAAGTCACGTCTTTCTTTGAGAAAGGCCTTCGAGCAGACCATATGCACCGCCACAAGGGCAAACACAGCTGACATCGAGTAGATGACTCCTGTGATAACGTTCATCAGTGAGTCGATAAGCTCAGTCATGCTGTCGGCATAGCCGTTTTTTTCGGTTATCTCCGCTTCAAGGATATCACCGTATTTTTCGTTGAGCATTTTTACTGTGCTGTCTGCCAGGCTGTCGTCGGAAAGGGTAATATACATAGTGTCGGGAGTAATATCGCAAAGCTTTGAAGCTGCTTCAAAGCTCATTGTAAAGCATCTTCCCAGGTCCTGCACTGACTGATATATCCCTGTTATCATATATTCGGCGTTGCCTCCGCCATAGCTTACGGTCACATTGTCTCCGACAGCTTTGCCTATCTCCTCCGAAACTATCTCCGTAATCATTATCTCGTTATCGTATAAGGGCGCTCTGCCCTTCTGGAGGCTTTTGAGGATATCCGGTTTGCTGTAGACTGTGCAGCACATTTCTATTTCATCTATGGTCATATAGGTCGTGCTTGAAAAAACTGCCGAGGCATTTTCGTCGATTTCCTTAATGCTGCTTTCGGTCGCAGAAATATCGGAAAGCTCAAAGTTATTGTTAGGGGTTGCCTGGGCCTGACCATTTAATGCGCCGAAGGCTTCTATCATGCTGTTTGCGGACATGCCTTTTGCAAGAATGGCCACGGTTATCATAAAGAAGATGAGAATTGCGGCTATCAGTGCAGTGCCGATATAGGCTTTCGGGTGCGAGGTTATCTGTCGAAGAGCGATGAAAAAGGACAGAGGCTCCTTTTTTATGGGAATATTTGCAGGGCTGTCAAAATATATATCCTCTGCGCCTCCTGAAATTGCTCTCACAGGGGATATCCTGCCGATTTTTCTGGAAGCAATTATAATGTAGATCGTGCAGACAAGTATGATACCTGCTGAAACAAGCAGACATTTTCCTACAGAAATATTTGTGGCAACCATGATCCCCGTTATGGGCTGGAACAGCTTTCCAAGGGCTTTGGTAAGAGGAAACGAAGCAAGTATCCCAAGTACAGCTCCGGCTGCAAGGGCGCAGAAATATTGGATAATGTAAATAAGTCTTATCCTGTTTTCGGTAAAGCCCTGAGCCTTTAAGATGCCAAGACTTACATATTCCGTTTCAATTGTCGTAACGATGCTGTGATTAATGGATATCATTATGATAATTATCAGCAGTAGCACAAATACACAAAGCATTTTCGTGCCTGTATCGGTAAAGATAGTTGTGATCTCGTCGCTGCTTTCCCTTGACTGAGTAAAGAGCGAGAGGTCCACTATCAGACACTCACGGTTAAGCTCCTTTTTAAACTCCGTTACAGAAAGTGTGCTGTTTTCGGCTTGGAAGATGTGGATTATCCTGCATGGAAAAAGCAGGCTCACAGCTGCGTTTTCATCGTCGGCAGCATCTGAATACAGCCGATTGAAATCCCCTTCAGAAATGAACAGCTGCTTTATTCCGATAGACATTGAGCCTAAAAAGGGGTCCTCGACAAAGCCCTTGACGGTGAATTTTTCCTCGCCGTTTTTGGTGTTTATCGTTATCTTAGAACCGATGTCACAGCCGTAAACGGTTTTAAGTGCTGCGGGAACATATATCTCACCCTCGGACAGAGTCTCGGGAGCGGTTTCAAATTCGCTGAGCCTTTCATCAAAAACAGGCAGTGTATTTTCCCATTTCAGAAGAAAATACGGAGAATTGCCTTCACGGTCTTCTATCTTATAGGATAAAAGGGCCAGCGCCTTTTCGTCACGAATACGCTCGGTATTTTCATTTTCTGAGAGGATATTCAGCATATTATCGTCAAGCTCGTTTTCGGCAATAAATGCTGCAAGCGCACCTGTATCGGCAGATATGTGTGCACGGCGTATGCCGTCCGAAACGTTGTCGTTGTTGCTGACTGTCACCGAAAAGGACAGGGTGATCAGCATCATAAGCAGGATAATGCTTACAAATGCGCCTTTCTTGTGGCGGATATTTGCTATGAGCAATGTTAGAATTTCCATATCCCCACCTCACCATTCCATTGAGTTCAGCCATGCGTTGACCTGTGTTTCGCGGCTTTTTTCCTCATCGGGAGAGTAGGGCGGCAGTGTGAGCTCGCCGATAATCTTTCCGTCTGCGATATAAAGTATCCTTGTAGCTCTGAGAGCAGCTCTCATATCATGAGTTACCATTAAAATGCTCTGTCCCGACTGGTTCAGCTCGGTCAGGAGATCTAAGACCTCGGTCGTGTTTTTTCGGTTGAGAGCGCCTGTAGGCTCATCTGCGAAAAGCAGCTTAGGCTCGTTTATGACTGCTCTTGCGATGGCACAGCGCTGCTGCTCGCCGCCTGACACCTGTGAGGGTAGATGTGTTTTTATATGGGAGATGTTCATCTGTTCAAGGAGCTTTTCTGTCCGTTCCTTCACCTGTTCAGCGGACTTGTCCTTGTTGAGATATCCGGGCACTGCAATATTTTCAAACAGCGTCAGATTGCTGACAAGGTGCATCTGCTGGAAGATAAAACCGAAATCGGTATGACGAAGCTCCGCCAGACCCTTTTCGTTCATTTTCACAAGGTCACTTTCGCCGTACATGACCTGACCTGCGGTAGCTCTGTCCATGCCGCTGAGAGCGTACAGCAGCGTTGATTTACCTGAGCCTGAGGCGCCCATGATAACAGTGAAGTCGCCTTTATACAGCTCCATATCAACATGAGAGAGAATATGTATCTGACCGCCGTTATGGGCGAAGCTTTTGCAAAGACCCTTTGCCGATAGAATCGTATTTTTCATATGCTTTTTCCTTTCCATTGGTGATAATACTATTTTATCGGAAAAGTTATTAAGAAGTCCTTAAATGGGGTGCCCCCACGGTCATTGCCGCGTTGTGACTTTTAAGCATAATTTACTTTTGTGCCGCGGAGGTTTGCTGTAAGCGAAACGGGCTATTCGCATATTTTCAGAACTACTGTTGCTTCCAGCCCGTCACTGTGGTTATGCAGCAGTATCTCTCCGTTCATCTGCTCTGTGATATATTTCACGATATAAAGTCCCAGTCCCGAGCCCTGCTCATCGCCGCAGTTTTTTCCTCGATAGAATTTGTCGAAGATGAAGGGCATATCCTCATCGGGGATACCCTTTCCGTGGTCCCGGAAATGTATCTCCGCTTTTCCATCAGACTGTGTGATAAATACGTCGATATCCGTTTTTGCATACTTCCGCCCATTATTGATAAGATTTTCCGTCACCTGCATGAGCCGCTTTTTATCTGCCGATACGACTACGTAAAAATCGGGCTTCTTAAAATGCACATCATCATGCTCCGCTGCGAGCTCACTGACTGCGTTTTCGATAAATCCGCAGAGCTCGACCCGCTCAGGCTCTGTTTTAAGCTTGTCCAGATCGGAAAGCGAATGTAAAAACAGATCGTTTGTGAGCCGTGAGACCTCGTCGCATTTTTTCATTATCACGGTCAGATATTTTTCTCGTTTTTCAGGAGTACCGTCCAGATTTGCTTCCAGTCCTTCCGCATATGCGCGGATAGAAGCTATGGGCGTTTTGATGTCGTGTGACAGAGCAGCGATGACCGTTTTGTTATTTTCAATAGCCTCCCTTTCGCAGGAGCGTGACTTTATTATCTCATGGCGCATACTGTCAAATGCCCATGTGAACTTGCCAAAATAGTTGGACCGCTGGCAGTCAAGGGGGATATCGAAATTTCCCTGTGCTATTTTTTCTGCAAAGTCCTTCAGCTTGTCAAAGGGACGCAGCATGGCAAAATATACATAGCTGAAAACTGCTGCGGCAAACAGGATACACATCCCGCACATGATAAAAATGCTGCTGTTTACATTAACGGTGACCTTTGAGGAACGTATGCTTTCCGACAGCGATGCTGCCTTTTCAGACATTTTTTCATACTCGCCCATTTTGGCAAGCTGTTCTATCTCATTCAGAGCTACTATCTGCTCCGCTCTGAGGTCCTGTGTATCCGCCTGCTTTTCTGTGAAATAAAGCAGGCCTGTAAATATTATCATCAGCGCCGAAAACAGCGCAGTGACTGAGATAAGTCTGCCCTTCATTCCCTCACCTCCAGCATATAGCCCACCTTGTAGACGGTTTTGATAAACTGCGGCTGGGCAGGCATTTCCTCCAGCTTTTCACGAAGCCAGCGAATATGCACAGTCAGCGTGGAGGGCTCCACCATTGAAAAGGCTCCCCATACCTCTGACAGCAGCTTTTCCTTCGGGACAGCGGTATTTTTATGCTCGCACAGATAGGCAAGCAGATCGAATTCCCGAAGAGATAAGGACACACCTTCGCCGTTTCTGGTGACCGTCCTTGCGGTGATATTTACTGTGACATTGCCGAAGGACACGATTTTCTCCTCCTGGGAAAAGCCGTAGGTGCGGCGGATAAGTGCGTTTACTCTGGAGAGCAGCTCCTTCATGGAGTAGGGCTTGGGAAGAAAATCATCGCCGCCTATGTCAAAGCCTGTGATGCGGTCGGTCTCGCTTGTTCTTGCGCTTGCAAATATTACGGGAACCGTTGATACTCGCCGCAGCTCGCTGCAAAGCTCGAAGCCGGTGGTATCGGGAAGATTTATATCAAGCAGTATCAGATGATAGGAATTTTCCGACAGAAGCTCAAAGGCTTTTTCGCTGTTTCCGGCGCAGGTCACGCTGTAGCCATAGCTTTCCAGCATTTCAGAGATGATAAAGGACAGGTCCTCATCATCGTCTATTATCAGAATTTCTTTTTTTGGCATTATATTGCTCCTTATGTAACTGACGACAGGTAATACATTATTCAGGAACATTATAGCATACCGGAAATATGAAGTCAAGGGAGCGGCTTGTTCCGAAAAGCCATGATATGGATTTGTCCGAGCTTTTCTGAAACAGAACCATGCCCCCATTGTGAAAAAATGTTGATAATATCTTAAAGAAATGATACAATTACAGTAACAAATGAATCCCAAATATTCATGAGGTGAAACTATGCCAAAAACTAAAAAATATACACGTACTGTTGATCTATATAAAGAGCTTAAGGCTTCAAAGAATATCTCTGAGATATGGAAGGAATTGTATAATGATACGGCAGCTCCTGAATTTCATGAATATCTTGCAAAGCTTATGACAAAGTATGGCACCGATGCAGCAAAGCTTGGCGTGGAAATTCTTCTGAGTCGTTCCTATATGTATCAGATATGTTCGGGCGAGCGTATGCCCGGAAGGGATATTGTTCTGAGGATAGCCCTGGTTCTCGGACTTTCTTTTGATGAGATACAGCGGCTCCTTACCCTTGCTAATCGCGGAGTTTTGTATCCTAAAAAGAAAAGAGATGCACTGTTCATTTATGCTCTGAATAACAAGTATACCCTTTATCAGACTGACGAGCTTTTTACTCACTACGGACAGGACCCTCTGTTATAATTCATAATAATCACTGATCAGATCACTACCTTTTCGTTAAAATGTACAAAGATGTTTGCTTGAAATGACGATTTATACAAAAAAGTGTCATACATATTGCCAGTCTGCAACTTGCGTACCAAAAATGACATGGTATTTGCTATAATAGAACTGGAATATTATTTACTTCACTGTAAAAAAAATGAAAAGGATTGATCTATATGAAGCAATGCCCAAACGGACACATCTACGATGAAAAAATGCATTCGTACTGCCCATACTGCCGCAATGACGGAAGCACCGGTAGCAGATCTCTCGGAGATGCTAATGATTTTCCGAGCACTCTTCCTATGGGAGGAGCGTCATTTGCTGAGCCTCCTGCTGCCGACCCTAGCTTCCCCAAAACTGCTCCGGTAAGCTCAGGAGCCTTCGGCGCGCAGAATAACGCAGCAAACAGCTTTCCTGATACTATACCTGTAGGTGGTCGGAGCAGAGGAAGCAGCTCTTCGGATAAAATGAGCAAAACGGTGGCTC
Organism: uncultured Clostridia bacterium; assembly: GCA_945947715.1. Lineage (GTDB taxonomy): Bacteria > Bacillota > Clostridia > Oscillospirales > Ruminococcaceae > RGIG4694. Next base: position 14,886 of record CAMEYZ010000016.1, read on the forward strand.
TGAATCCTATTAGCTATAATGCGGATAGTAATGCTTCGGCAGGACACTCTGGCAGTGATGATGCCATTAATCCTGTATGCGGCTGGATAGTTGCTGTGGACGGTGAGAAAACTGGATATCCGTTTAATATCCACAGCGAACGCAACACAATCGGCCGTGGTGAGGAATTTGATGTCAATATCTGGTTCGACGGCGCAGTTTCCAGCAAGGGCGACGCTGTTATCTCATTTGACGGTATCGGAAAAAAATTCTACATAAGCCCCGGTTCGGGAAGAAACAATGTTCATGTCAACGACCGTATACTTCTAACCCCCATTGAGATAAACGATTATGACAGGATAAGGATCGGTACAACTACATTCGTTTTCAGAAGCTTCTGCGGCGAACAGTTTATGTATTGATATGAACAGCAGCTTTAAGGTCGATTTGAAAATTGCCGGCTCCAATGTCAAAAAAATTGCTATCGGAAATTCACAGGACAGGGGAGCCAGGGACTATCAGGAGGACAGCTTTGGTTTCTCCTCACTTGACAGTGCTTCTGTGTCACAGTATGGCTTTACAGCCGCTGTGGCCGATGGAATGGGCGGACTTTCCTGTGGCGATAAGATAAGCGCATTTACAGTCTCGTCTATGATCGGAATGAAGCTCGAAGCAGACGGACGGCCTGTTCATATAAGGCTGACCCGCCTTATGAGGGAGATCAATCAGAGAGTCGCGGAAAGTGGTCTCGGGGGAGGCTGCACTGCGGCAGCGGTCATATGTACAAAGGACGGAGTTTTCTGGTGCTCGGTGGGGGACAGCAGGATATATCTTTTCAGAAATGAGTCGCTCTGTCGTCTTACCGAGGATTCCGATTATCATAATGTTCTCTTCGAACAGGTGATAGGCGGTGAGCTCAGCTGTACCCAGGCGGCAATGGACCCTCAGAAGGATTCTCTTGCAGAGTATATCGGCTATAACGGCGAAATAACTCCCGATGTAAATATCCGTCCCTTTATTCCCCAAAAGGGCGACAGGATACTGATATGCACTGACGGTGTTTACAATGCTGTTTCCGATGATGAGCTGTCCTGTTCACTGCTTATGCATGCACAGGAAGCAGCCAATGACATAATGAACAAAATAATGATGAAAAATTATTCCAATCAGGATAATTATACCTCTGTGGTCCTTGAGTTTTTATAAGAAAGGAATTAAAATGATGAAAAGAATATCAAAGCTTATCAGTATACTTTTTGCGGCGATAATTGCTGTTGCTGCAATTCCCGTGACGGTTTTCGCCGATGAAATGAGCGGACTTGAAAAGGCTCAGAACAGCGTCGTTTATGTCACTACAGATTTTTCGACTTACTGGTTTAAGGATTTTTCCTACGGCTATGGAAGAGTTTCAGGAAGCGGCTTTGCTATAGGCGACCCCGCTCAGCCTGTGGAGTATATCGTAACGAACTCTCATGTCGTTTCCGATGAACTTCAAAACGTGGGAGATGTGGTTACGGTATGGTTTTCGGAAATGGCAAACAAGTTTATGATAGCAGAAATCTATGCCATTGATTTTGAAAAGGATCTGTGCGTTCTCAGACTTCCTGAACCGACTACGGAAAGAAATGCAGTGACCTTTACCGAATCAGCTTCGGTTAAGGTAAGCGATAAGGTCTATGCTCTCGGATTCCCCGATTACGGCGATGTGGGACAGAATTATGCCACAATGAACGTTAACGACCTTATTATGACTGATGGTATCATATCCAAAAAATACCGCGTTAATTTCAACGGAAGCGTTGGCTTTGACGCATATATGCACAGCGCTGCGATTTCTCACGGAAATTCAGGCGGACCTCTTGTTAACGAAAAGGGCGAGGTCATCGGAATAAACACATGGGTAACTACTGTGGATGAAGCAACTGCTGCGGGTGCGATAGCAACTGTTGTTGATGAGCTGATTCCCATTCTTGACAGAAATAAGGTGCCCTATACTATGTCGTCAGACGCTGCAGCTGTCCATAATTCAGGCAATGCTGCAGATGATTCAGCGATTTCCGAAGAAACTGCTGCAACTGAGACTGAGGCAGTCACCGAAGTGACAACGCAGACCGAAGCTGTGTCCCAGCCTGAGGCTGTGCCCGTATCTGAGTCCGAGGCTAAGTCCAACAACACAGTTTTAGTGATCGTTCTTATAGCTGTTGTTGTAGCTGCTGCAGCTGTTATCGTAGTAGTAGTCACAAGAAATAAGAAGGCTCCTGCTCCTCAGCCTGTCCCTCAGCCTGTCCCTGTACAGCAGCCGGCTGCTGCTCCTTCGGCTCAGACTGCGGTTATTGCAGGTATGAAGGGCTTACTGGCAGGAAGACAGTATAGTGTCAACGGCAGTGTTATTATGGGCAGAAATACTCAGAAATGCTCGGTATGCTTCCCTGTTGATGCTCCGGGTATCTCCGGCGTGCATTGCGAGATCAGACGTAACGGCAGCGGATATGAGATAATCGACAGAGGTTCAAGCTGCGGCACCTTCCTTGGAAGCGGACAGAAGCGCGTTCCTGACGTTCCCGTAGAGCTTCCCAACGGTACATATTTCTATCTCGGAAGCTCCGAACAGCTTTTCCAGATCAAGTACTGATAGTTCACGAGGAAAAATAACATGATTTTTGATATTGCGAAATATACAAATCCCGGAGGGCGCGAAATCAACGAGGATTCAATGCTGTGCAAAAATGGTGTGTGGGTCGTTGCGGACGGTCTCGGAGGTCATGCCGACGGCGAAAAGGCGTCGGCTGAGGCAGTGCGCTTCCTTGACGATAACTGCTGCGGCGGCTATACCGACGAAAACATAGCAGAGCTTCTGGAGGGGGCAAACTCTGCCGTATGCAGACTGAACGTTCCCGGACGGTCCACTGTTGCAGCGGCGTTTGCCGAGAACGGTGTTTTTCGCATGGCAAACGCAGGCGACAGCAGAGTATATTATTTCAGGGACGGAAAGATCATCGCGCAGACAAAGGATCATTCCGTGTGTCAGGCGTCAGTGGATATGGGCATGATGAGTCCCGACGATATCCGTGGGAGCGAGGACCGTTCAAGTCTGCTCAAGGTCCTTGGAAACGACAGCGCCCTGAATATCAAAAAGCGATACCCTTCAATAGAGATAAAAAGCGGCGATGCATTTCTCGTGTGCAGCGATGGCTTCTGGGAGTATGTCCTCGAAGCTGAAATGGAAGCTGACCTGCTGAAATCTGACAGCGCAGAGGCATGGCTGTCACATATGCTGAAAAGGCATCTTATCCGCGCTGAAAATCATGGCGACAACTATACCGTCATATGCGGATTTATCTACAGAGAAGCTTCTGATGGTGCGGGAGGTACAGCAAAAATTGTCCGTCCCTCCATTATAGTTGTGGCGGCAGCAGTTGCTTTGTTTGCTGCGGCTTCGGGACTGATAGCTCTGCTTTCCTCCGAAAAGCATGATGTTGATACTATGCTGACTGAAACGTATTCGGTCACAGAGACCTCTTCTATATCGGAGGAAACCTTCGAAACGGATATCACTGAGTCGGAAACGGAAGAGACCACCGATGAGACAGAAATGTCCTCAGAAACGGAAGTGTCCTCAGAGACTGAAATAACTGAAACGGAAGTAGTCGAGGAAATCACCGAGGAAACGGAAGTGACCTCCTTGGAAACTGAAATTACAGAGTCAGAAACAGATGAGACTGTTCCTGATGAAGTGGAGGTTACAGAAGAGACTGAGACTGAAGAGACTGAGACCGAAGAATCTGAATCTGCTGATGAAGAAACGTATACAGAATCTGAAACGATCCCGGAAACTATTACCGATACAGAAACGCTGTGGTCATGTATCACATCGCCTGCGTACTTCGAAGCTGACAACGAGGAGACTGCTTCAAAGACCACTACGGCTCCAATTCTTCGATGACCCTTGCCAAGGCTTACATATTTTAAGCTGCATGACGGGTCGTCACATACCGAGGAAAGACATAAAAAATATACCCTTCGGCGATACGACATTCAAGCACTTTTACTGCGATTTGTATGGCGATTTTTACAAGCTGGAAGTCAACGGAGCGTATCTTACTATTGACATAGATACAGACAGTACATATCTGCAACGGATAGCTGAAACATATATCCTGCCCAGCATATATGTTTATTCTGCACGTGTTGATTCTTAAAGGAGTTTGCTATGATAGAAATAAATAAAGGAAACCTGTGCGAAAGCTGCTTTGCCGAGATATCGGAAGAGCCCTGCCCGCACTGCGGCTATTCAGCGGAAAGCTATGTCCGCGACCCTGCGGTTCTGCCCTGCGGAAGCGCTCTTATGGGACGATATGCAGTGGGCAGAGTAATAGGAATGGGCGGCTTCGGCATTACATATCTTGCATATGATATCAAAATGGGGCGCAAGATCGCTATCAAGGAGTTTGTCCCTTTCGAACTAGCGTCGAGAATTTCAGTCCACGAAACTGTCTTCGTCTCGTTCATAGATTATTCAACG
>CAMEYZ010000017.1 GCA_945947715.1 uncultured Clostridia bacterium
AGCGTAAAGGGCTGCATGGTTATCCGCCCTTATGCTTACGCTATCTGGGAGAATGTTCCGAGGATGCTCGATGGAATGTTCAAGGTTACAGGTCATGAAGATGTCTGCATGCCTATGTTTATCCCCGAGAGCCTGCTCCAGAAGGAAAAGGACCACGTTGAGGGATTCGCTCCTGAGGTTGCATGGGTGACTATGGGCGGCAATGAAAAGCTTGATGAAAAGCTCTGCGTTCGTCCTACATCTGAGACCCTCTTCTGCGACCATTATGCTAATATCGTTCATTCCTACCGCGACCTGCCTAAGCTGTACAATCAGTGGGTGTCTGTTGTCCGCTGGGAAAAGACTACAAGACCCTTCCTCCGCTCCAGAGAGTTCCTCTGGCAGGAGGGACATACTATCCATGAGACCGCCGAGGAGGCTGTGGAAGAGACAGAGCGCATGCTCGGCGTCTATGCGGATTTCTGCCGTGATGCGCTTGCTATGCCCGTTGTCAAGGGAATGAAGACCGAAAGCGACAAGTTCGCAGGAGCAGTCTCTACCTACGCTATTGAGGCACTTATGCACGACGGAAAGGCTCTCCAGGCGGGAACCTCTCACTACTTCGGCGATGGCTTTGCTAAGGCCTTCGATATCCAGTTCACCGACAGAAACAACACCTTACAGTATCCGCACCAGACCTCATGGGGCGTTACTACACGCCTTATCGGCGCAATAATCATGACCCACGGCGACAACAACGGTCTTGCTCTTCCTCCGGCAGTGGCTCCTGTACAGGTAGTTATCGTGCCCGTTCAGCAGCACAAGGAGGGCGTTCTTGATGCGGCTGCAAGGCTTCGCGATATCCTCAAGGCTGCAGGCGTGAGAGTTAAGCTGGACGACTCCGACAACTCTCCCGGCTGGAAGTTCGCAGAGTACGAAATGAAGGGCGTTCCTGTCCGCATCGAGATAGGTCCTAAGGATATGGAAAGCAAGCAGTGCGTTGCTGTTACACGTCACAACAGAGAAAAGATGTTCATCTCCACAGACTGCACAGACGAGGCGTTCGTAAATGCAGTTAAGGAGAGACTGACCGCTGTTCATGACGGACTTTATCAGAATGCTCTGGACAATCTGGAAAGACGCACCTACAAGTGCACCTCCACCGACGAGATAATCAAGGTGCTGGAGGAAAAGGGCGACGGCTTTGTTAAGGCAATGTGGTGCGGCGACGAGGCCTGCGAGGACAAGGTTAAGGAGCTTACCGGCGTTGGCTCCAGATGCATACCCTTCGAGCAGGAGCAGCTGTCCGATGTGTGCGTATGCTGCGGAAAGCCTGCTAAGAAGATGGTTTACTGGGGCAAGGCTTATTAATATTTTTGTACAAAAGCAAGGGAGCAGGACAAATTGTTCTGCTCCTTTTTGTTTACATGCAGTATAATTTGCTCATGTTATAACACCCGACAAAAAAAGTTTTTGAAAATATTCAAGAATTTAAAGTTTGTGCCGATATATATTATAGAGGAAAAGTAGGGTGAGTTTTGCCCTGCAGTCTATATACTTTTTAACAGGAGGTGCAGATCCATATGAAAATAAACAGTAACTCTATCAACGCTGTAAACGCTTATATCCATACCGCTAACGAAACAGTATCTAAAAAGTCCACCGAGGCAACGGGTAAGAGAAATGTCGATACCGTGGAGTTCTCCAAGGCGGGCAAGGCGGCTCTCAGTATGACCGCTTCTACAAGTGCTAAGAGGAATGAGGCGGTGCGCGCTGCAAGGGATACCGCTTCTCCTGAAAGGATCGCGGCTCTTAAGGCTTCGGTCGAATCGGGAAGCTACCATGTTTCAAGCGAGAAGATCGCTTCGGCAATTTTAAACGGCTAAGTCACGGAGGTTTTGCGTCATGCTGGATTATCAGGAATTTTTAAACTTTTCTCAGGAGTGCAATGCTCATTATCGCGCTCTGCTGAGCTTTGAAATGAAAAAAATGAAGATGATCCACGATGACGATATAGACAGTCTCGGAAGGGCTCTTCCTGAGGAACAGGCTCTCGTTATGAAGTCTAATTCCCTTGAAAGACGAAGAGCTGATATCTTGGGTCCTGAAAATGCTTCAAAAACCTTTAAGGATATCGTCAACGAGGCTCCTCTTCTATATAAACGCAGACTCGATAATCAGTACAAGGAGCTGTGCGAGCTTATCGGGAAGATAAAAGAAATAAACGATATGGCGGCGGTCATCATCAATTCCCGCCTTGCCAGAATGGGCGGAAAGCATGAGCTGGATACCTACGACGGAAAGGGCGGCGTATCTAAGACAAACGGCGCCGAAAAGCACACCACCTTTAACGCATAAACGAAAGGAAGATATACTATGGCTTCAAGCTTTATGGGACTTTATGTGCAGAGAGACGGTCTTAATCTCGCACAGAAGGCACTTGATGTTACGGGCAACAACCTTACAAACTCAAAGACTCCCGGATATTCCAGACAGCGCATTGATCTGGTGTCCGTTATGAACAATAACAATACTCTCGGATATAAAAATCAGGTTTTCCTCGCAGGAGCAGGCGTCGACGGAAAGGGCGTCACTCAGATACGCGATGATATCCTCGATGACAAGTATCGCGATTATTCCAGCGTTTACTCCGATTATAACGTAAAGAGCAGCATCCTCTCCGATATCGAGGACGCTATCGACGATATCGAGGTGTCCGACAACGAAAGCAACAAGACCGGTCTTGCTTATACTCTGGAACGCTTTAAGGAGGCTTGGCAGTCCTTCTCGTCCATGGGTACCGACCAGACTGACCTTGCAAATATCGCTCAGAGCTCCGCTCAAAACGTTATCAATGTTCTGAGGGATTTCAACAACAGAATCGAAACTATTTCGGATAATACTCTGGACGATGTGACTGCTTCTGTAAGCAGGGTGAATGCTATCCTTAACGAGTGCGCTTCCCTTAACAAGCAGATCAAGGCGGGCTATGTTTCTATGGACAACTACTATGAAACAGGCTACTATGATGCCAACGGCAATGACTATGTGGCTGATACCACATATGGTCCCCTTGAAATAAAGGATAAAATGAACAGCCTCCTTGATGAGCTCTCCACATACTGCGATATATCCTCTCAGGTGGAGACGGACGGTACTTATACTATCGCTATTGCAGGCAAGGACGTTGTCAAGAGCGATGCTTATGCTAAGCTTACCTACAGACAGGATTCTGCTCTGAACAACGAGGGCAAGCTGGAGCTTGATGATATCGCTCCCAGAGAGCTTACCTTCGATATCTCCGTTCTGCGCACCGAAAAGAAGTGGAAGAGCAGCAAGGTGCAGTTTGAAAATGCTGACGCCTTTACCACATATCAGAAGGACGCTGGCGGAAACTTTATCCTCGACACAGAAGGCAATAAGATAGTTGACGCGGACAGCTCCGTGGACCCTGCTATCGTACAGCAGATGTACAAGGCTCTCCATGAGGGCAAGTTCAACGAGGCGCAGAACCTGGAAAGACAGTATTTCCTCAATGCTGACGGTACTCCTAAGAATACTGATTATGTTCCTGTGTTTGCTTCAAATGAGATATCCTCCAGCATCGCAAACGGCGCTCTGAAGGGTCAGCTGGATATGTTCAACGGCGCAGGCTCCTATGCAGAGCCCGGCGAGAACACCTACCAGGGCATAGAGTATTACAGAAAAACCTTCGATGCGCTTGCACAGTCTATCCACGATGCCTTTAACAGCGTATATACTAAGGACGGTATCAACGGAGAAAACGGCAACGGCGTTGATGATTATGGCTTCAAGCTCTTCGACTTCGAGGTGGGCAAGGAGGGTACTGTTCAGGGACTTATCATCTCCGACCAGTGGCTTAAGAATCCTCTGCAGGCAGTTCATCCCGCAGGCACCGAGGACGGAGATTATAACTACGACCAGATATCCAATGAGTGGATAAACCGTATCACCAGCGTCTTTGAGGCTAAGCATTATGTGGGCAAGGAGCTGTTAGACTACACCTTCGAGGATTATGTGGCTCATTACGGCAACACCATCGGAAATCAGATAGAAAGCATTGACCGTACTAACGATGCACAGGAGATAATGCTCAATACCGTCAGCGACGCAAGAGCTGAGGTTATGGGCGTTTCTACCGACGAGGAGGGCGTTAATATGCTTTCCTATCAGAAATGGTACAATGCTATGGGACGTATGGTCACGGCGCTGGACCAGCTGCTTGATAAGCTTATCAACGGCACAGGCGTTGTGGGACTGTAATAAAGGAGGAGATTTCCCATGAGAGTAACAGATTCCGCTTCGATTTCTCAGTATATAACAAACAATCATGCCACTCTGTCGGCTTATCTCAACAAGTTCGACAAGGTGCTTACACAGCAGAAATTCAACCGCGCTTCCGAGGATTCCGTTGGCGCAAACAGCGCTATGCGTATCAGAAAGCAGCTTGAAAATCTGGATATGTACGATACCAACCTTCAGAATGCCAGCGAGATCTTTACCGCTGCCGAGACCAGCCTCTATTATGTCAGCGGTACCCTTTACAATACAGTGAATACAAAGCTCGTGTCTATCCAGAGCACCAAGGGCGATGTTGAGTTCGAGGCCATAGGCAACGAGATCATGCAGCAGGCTGAGGCTATGGTAAAGGCTCTTAACGTTGACAGCGGCGGACGTCAGCTTCTGGCAGGCACCAGCAATAACAAGGAGCCCTTTACCTACAAGTATTTCCTCACCGATGAAAACGGCGATATCGCTTACTATGAGACCGAACAGCAGCAGGTCACCGATGCTGACGGAAATCTTACCTATACCGATGTGAATGGCGATACCGTTATCGGTTATGCAAACGGCTCCTACAAGTACGAGGACGGTACTGCACTTACCGATGCGGATATGATTGCTAATCTTACCCCCGTTATGGAGGAGGTCTACAAGACCTATGATACAGATGTGCTCGACGCTGAGGGAAATGTTATCCATAAGCAGGGCGACTATATCACCACCACCGAGGACGCTCCCGGCGCAAAGGCTATGGAGGCAGGCGAGAACGATACTCTTAAGAACAAGAGAGCAGTCGTTTTCTACAACGACCAGGATGTGACAAAGCACTCCGATAAGGCTTCCGAGTTTAACGGCTCAGGCGGTATCTTCATCGACGTGGGCTATGGCATCAAGTACGATTCCAACGGAAATGTCGTTCCTTCTACTGCAATGGATATCGCTCTCAACGGCGCAAAGTTTACCGGCTGCGGCGTTGACGAATGTGACGACAAGGGCGACAGCAACAATATGATACAGCTTACCTTCGATGCTGCAAGGGCTGCCTACAACGGCGACCTTGAGACCTGCAACCGCCTTATCGACAAGCTTTCCGGTGCTCAGAAGACTATGCTGGAGGGCATCACCGAGCTGGGCGTTAAGCAGAACAATATTGATTTCCACATCAGCAAGGACACCGATTATCGCATCAATCTTCAGGAAAAGCAGAATGAGGTTGAGGGCGTTGACCTGGCTGAGGTCATCACTCAGCTGGAGGCTGCACAGGCTTCCTATAATGCGGCCCTTCGTCTGGGCGCTCAGGCAGTGCCTCAGAGCATTTTCAGCTTTATCTGATACGGCTATCAGCATAAATATTTTATAGAAAGGCAGAGATGAGTATGGAACCGCTTTTGAAGATCACAACGATCCCGATAGATATTGAAGTGAAAATAAACAGGGCTACTATGGAGCCTATCGACAATGAGCTTCCCAAGGTCAAGATATCAAGGGATAAGGGCGAGTTCAACATTGACGCGGAGCCTGCTAAGATACAGATAGATAATACCCGCATGTATAACAGCATCGGGCTCAAAAAGCCTCTTCCGAGAGGCATCGAGTACGGCGAAAAGGGACTTTCCGTATGCTATCAGGGAGTCGCTAAGATAGTGGATAACGGCGTTGCTGTTGCTGAGGGAAAGACAAACGCTTCCGATATCGCGAAAAACGATATGATGAACGACGCACTTTCTGCGTTCAACCATGTTACGGCGTTTATCCCTGAGGACGGTCCCGATATCTCCTGGAAGGACGGAAAGCTCAGCATCAACTATACCGCCGATAAGCTGAATATCGACTTCGATATACATAAAACACGCTTTAAATTTACTCCCGGAAGCGTGGAGCTGATAGTTAATCAGCTTCCCAGAGTGGAGATAGAATATACCGGAGAGCCTATATATTTCCCGGCTTCGGCAAATCCAAACTATCAAGGATAACTATTTTTAAGCGAGGGCTGACATGAGCAGTTATATTAAGGTTAAAACCAGAGATTTTGATGAGATAGAAATATCCGAAAGAGAGGTACTGACATTTGTCAAGGGTATCTTCGCATTTGAGGATTATACGTCCTATGTGCTTCTTGCGCCTATAGGTGAGAATAAGTTCCCTATGTGGCTCCAGAGCATCGAGGACCAGAATATCTGCTTTATCATCTTCAACCCTCTGGAATCCTGCCCCGATTACAGCGTTACTATCTCCGAGGAGGAGAAAAGGCTCTTAGAAGCTGTGGGCTGCGAGGACAAGATAGAGTATCTCGTTATTGCAGTAGTTCCCGAAAAGTACGAGGATACTACCGTTAATCTGAAAAGTCCTATCGCTGTTAACACTGCGAACAACAAGGCTCTTCAGATAATCGCTCCCGAAAATTATCCCATTAAATTCCCTCTGTTTAAAAAGGAGGAAAAATAATGCTGGTGATAACTCGAAAGACCGGCGAGGGCGTTACTGTCGGGGATAATATCCGAATAACAGTCGCCGAGATCGGCAAGGATAGGGTCAAGCTCGGGATAGAAGCCCCCGGTGATGTGAAAATTATCCGAAACGAGCTTTATTATACAGAAAAATTTAACGTTCAGGCGGCTATGCGAAAGCTCCCCGCTGACCTTGTGAGCCGTATCGTAAACGGCGAGAACCAAAGTGAAGAAAGGAAGTAGGTATTATGTCTGATTCCTCAAGCGGAATTTCAAGCACTAACTCCGGCGGAAGGACCATGTTCTCGGGACTTATGTCCGGACTTGATACAGAAAGTCTCGTAAAGGCGGCTACCGCCAACCTTAAAACTTCTATCAATACTAAGAAGCAGAATCTTCAGAAGCTTACCTGGAAGCAGGAGGCTTACCGCGATGTTATCAGCAAGCTCTCCGAGTTCCAGACAAAATATCTGGATATCCTGTCTTCGACCTCTATCAGAGCTAATGCGGTAATGAACAAGTATGTCGCTGAATCTACCAACGACAAGCTTCAGGTCACCGCTAAGTCGGGTGCTACTCCTGCTACCTATGAGATAACCTACTCTCAGAAGGCTACTGCTGCTGAGGTGACAGGCTCAAAAGCTACTGAGGGCAGCATCTATCTGGATTTCTCTGCGGCTGACGAGGGCAGCAATACCGTTGAGATAACTCTCGACGGAAGCACTAAGAAGGTTACCTTCGAGGGCGGCGAAAATGCTAAGCAGAATTTCCTCGATGCGGTGAACAGCACCTTCAAGGATATCACCTCTACCCGCTTTGCCTTCAAGGACGATGACGCTAACACCGATACCACAGGCAGACTTATTCTTAACACTGTTCCCGGCGATAAGGTGTCCCACAACTTTGAGGCGGGCTACAGCACCGCTCTGGGACTTGAAAACAACGCTTACAGCAGGATATCCACAAATTCTGTTATCGGCGATGTTGACTTTGCTACCGCTCTGGACGGGGATAAGTTCGAATTCTCCATAAATGGCGTGGATTTCAGCTTCGACAGGGATTCCAAGATAAGCGATATCATCAATGCCGTGAACAAGAGCAGCGCAGGCGTGACAATGTCCTTTAGCACGCTGTCTCAGTCCTTTAAGATAACTTCCAACAGCACCGGCGCAGGTCAGACTGTTGAGATATCCCAGACAAAGGGCAATCTTATCAACTCTCTGTTAAATATTTCCGATGGCTCCGAAACAGGCGGTATCTCCTGGGGAAGCAGCGTCTCAAAGTCGTTTACCCAGCAGGTTCCCTTCGACATGGACTTCTCTTCCGTATTTGCGGGCGAGGAGGGCTTCTCCTCCAATAAGTCCATGTACATGACCGTTAACGGCTATGACCTTAAGCTGGACCTCTCCGCTCTTACCGCAAGACAGGAAACCGAAAAGATCACCGTTAATATTGGCGGCGTGGACAAGGAGATAGATGCTAAGATCTCCCTCACTGCGGATTCTAAGGACAAGATATACTCATATACCGACGAAAACGGCGATACATATTTTATCGGCGTCGATAAAAAGGTGGCGTTCAGCGTTGATTCCGACGGAAAGACCGTAAGGGATGCTGACGGAAATGTTATCGACGATGAAACAAAGTACAAGGATATCATGGCAGATTCCGGCTTTACAACATCTACCAAGCAGATGCACGAGTTTACTGCTGAGGAATATGCTGATGCTTATAACGAGGCTCTCAAAAAGGCTATTGCTGCCAACGACAAGATAAACGATGAAGTTACTTTAGAGCTCGCAGAGAAAAAGGGCTACAATGCTGAGAACGACGGCACTCTCGAGGAATATCTGGCTAATATGAGCGACGTCGACAAAATGGCATTTAATATGGAAAAGGCTCAGCAGCTGGACCAGTATGCTCTTGACAGGTGGGGGCTGACTTTCACCAAGTCCGAAACTACCGACGCTGAGAACAATACAACTTCATATATAAATCTCGAAACGGGCGACAATACCTCCGTTTACATGAAGCGTGCTTCCGATTTCGGATTCACTCCCGAAAAGAACTACACCGAAGAGGCTGTGGACGATTCCTATGTGGTATCCGACAAGGCTCTTACATTCTTAAATGCTGACGGAAGAAAGGTCACCGTTACAGGTACCGGCGAAAACGGCGGAGTTACTATCGCTGACCTGACCTCCCTTACCGATGCAAACGGAAATGCTATCTTCAAGTTCGACGAGGACGACGGTACTATCACCGTTGCTGAGGGCAATACCCTTACCTTCGCCGATGCTGATACCAGGACCTTCTTAAACGACGTTTTCGGCAAGACTACTATCAAGGGCGTTGCCAGTGATGCTGCTCTGACCGTTTACGGCACAAATGCTCAGGTGACTATCAACGGAGTTACTCTCGAAAGCGCTGACAGCACCTTCACCGTTGACGGTACAACCTTTACCTTTAATAATGTGGACGACTTCGACGCGGAGCTGGAGCCTGATTCGGCTATCACCGTTACCACTAAGAAGGATAACAGCGCTATCAAGGAGACTGTAAAGAGCTTCATCAACGATTACAATACCCTTATCAAGGACCTCTACAAGCAGGTACAGACTGCTCGTCCTAAGGACGGTTCCTCCTATTACGATCCTCTTACCGAGGAGCAGGAGGACGAGATGAGCGATACCGAAATCGAAAAGTGGAACGAAAAGGCTAAGGAAGGTTGGCTCTACAACGACGTTTCCATTAATAAGCTCATCAATAAGGTCAGAGGCGCAATGTCTACCTCCTTTAACGGAATGTCTCTGTATGATCTGGGAATCACTCTTAAGAAGGGCGAATATACTGACCCTACCTTCGAGATAGACGACAGCAAGCTTGAAGCAGCTATAAGCCGCTATGGCGACGATGTGACTAAGTTCTTTACCGACAGCGAAAATGGTCTGGCTAAGAATCTTAACGACGCGATTGACGCTGCTATCAGCACAAAGTCTACCGACGGTGCGGGCAATAAAAAGGGCTATGGCTATCTGACTTCTCTGGTCGGCGTTAAGGATACTGTTTCCGAGACCAAGAATCAGTATTATACTCAGATGCAGTCGATACAGAAGGTCATAGATACGCTGCAGGAAAGATATGAGGACGAACAGGAAAGATACTGGAGCAAGTTTACCACCCTTGAGACCTATATCTCCAATATGAGCGCACAGATGTCCTACTTTACATCATCCTATTGATGTGCGATAACTTATCGAAAGGATAACCATAAATGCAGAATCCTTATCAGAACTACATGCAGAAGGCGGGGGAGACTATGACTCCCGCCGAGCGCACTGCAGCGGTTTACGACAGATGCATAACCGAGCTGCAGAAGGCAGTGTATTACATAGATAATAACTCCATTCCCGAAGCCCATAAGTCTATTACCAAGGTGCAGGATATCGTTGATTTTCTTGAAGGTCATCTTGTGGAGAAATATGAGATATCCAACAGCTTTGCGGAGCTTTATAGCTTTTTAAGACAGGAGCTTCTTACCGCAAACATTAAAAAGGATACGGAAAAAATAAAGGAAATTATTCCGTATTTTCAAAATCTGAAAGATTCCTTTACCGAAATGAGTAAGAAAGGAATGTGAGCTTATGGATAATAAGCTGTTGAGTCTTGCCGATAAAAAAATCGAGCAGATGGAGCATTTTAATGACATAACCTCTAAGATAATCTATGAGGATATCGACGGGGTGGGCGAGCTTATCGAAAATCGTCAGGAGATAATTACCGCGCTTGATGGTATCTCCGCGGAAATGCGGCAGTATGTCAGCGAACAGAGCATCGACCGTCAGGCTGTCATAAATAAGGTGCTTCAGTCCGAGGATATCAATAACCTCACCGATGAGCTTATCGAGCTCCAGGGCAAGATAAAGACTATGACACAGCTCCGCGAGGAGATAAAACGCAATGACAGGGCTGCGGTGGACAGGCTGAAAAAGCTCCGCGATGAGGCATATGAGGGTCTGAAAAAATCTATGAAGAGCAAACAGACTATCAACTACTACTCCCCAAATTCGGGCGGAAATCTGTCCAATGGCAGCAAGCTCAATATCTCAAAATAATTTGCAGAGCTTTGGCAATAATAAACGGCGGAAGGATTTTCAGCCTAAGGCGTGAAAATTCTCCCGCTTTTTAATTAATAATATAATCGGAGAATCACTCAATGACTAATAAGGAAAAAATTGAAGGGCTGCTGTTGAAGGTGAAAAATCCGTCGAGGTATATCGGCGGCGAGCTTAACAGCGTTATTAAGGATAAATCAAGGGTGGACGTGCGGTTTGCGTTCTGCTTTCCTGATACCTACGATATCGGCATGTCTCATCTGGGCATGAAGATACTGTACTCTCTTAAAAACAGCCGCGAGAATTTCTGGTGCGAGAGGGTCTTTTCACCTGCGCCTGACTTTGAAGCGCTCATGCGGGAAAACGGACTGCTGCTGTATGGGCTGGAAAGCCTTGACCCTATAAATGAGTTCGATTTTGTGGGCTTTACTTTGCAGTATGAGATGTGCTATACCACTGTGCTGAATATGCTGGACTTAGGCGGTATCCCCGTGTACGCAAGGGACAGGGACGAGGGATATCCCCTTGTCATGGCAGGAGGTCCCTGCGTCTGCAATCCAGAGCCTATGGCGGAGTTTTTCGATTTCTTCGTTCTCGGCGAGGGCGAGGAGGTCAACCTCGAAATAATGGACATCTACTGTGAGATGAAAAAGAACGGCAGCTACTCTAAAAAGGCTTATCTGGAAAGGATAGCTCATGTGGAGGGCATATATGTTCCGTCCTTCTACGATGTGAGGTACAACGATGACGGTACAGTTAAGGAATATACTCCGATAAACGAAAATGCTCCTGCAACGGTGAAAAAGCGTATCGTCGCTGATATGGACAAGGCCTTCTATCCTGAGAAATTCGTGGTGCCCTTCTCCGAGATAGTCCACGACCGTGCTGTGGTGGAGGTTCTCAGAGGCTGCATAAGAGGCTGCAGGTTCTGTCAGGCGGGATTTATCTATCGTCCGTTCAGGGAAAAGTCTGCGGAGAATATCTGCCAGAGCACAAAGGCTTTGTGCGAGTCCACCGGCTATGAGGAGGTATCGCTTTCCTCCCTTTCTACCAGCGACCACGCTGATATCGACAATATCCTCGAAAGGCTCACCGAGTACACCGAGGGCGAGCATATCAATTTGGCTCTACCCTCAATGAGAATAGACCGGTTTAGCGGCGATATTATGGAGCAGCTGCAGAAGGTCCGCAAAAGCGGGCTGACCTTCGCTCCCGAGGCGGGCACTCAGCGGCTGAGGGACGTTATCAACAAGAACATCACCGAGGAAAATGTACTGAGCGCCTGCAAGCTGGCCTTCAGCGGTGGGTATACTCAGGTGAAGCTCTATTTCATGCTGGGGCTTCCTGAGGAGACTGACGAGGATATCGTCGGGATAGTAAGGCTTGCAGACAGGATAGCTGACCTGTTCTATGCAAATCCTGACCGTCCACGTGGCAAGAACGGTCGACTCACCATTTCTGTTAGCTGTGCAACCTTTATCCCCAAGCCCTTCACTCCCTTTGAGTTCGAGCCCAGGATAAGCGACGACGAGATTCGCCGCAGACAGGGTATTCTCATGGGAGCGGCTAAGGGCAAGAAATATCTGAACATAAGCTGTCATCACAGCGATGTCAGCACTCTGGAGGCGGTCCTCGCAAGGGGCGACAGAAGGCTTTGCGATGTGATATACAGCGCATGGAAAAAGGGCTGCAAGCTTGATGGCTGGGACGAGTATTTCCGCTATGATATGTGGCAGGAGGCATTCCTCGAAAACGGCGCAGATATGGACTTCTACGCCTGCCGCACCCGTTCCTATGACGAGGTTATGCCTTGGGATCATCTGGACTATCTTGTGTCGAAAAAATTCCTCATCAGGGAGAACAAAAGGGCACACGACGCGCAGACTACCAAAAGCTGCCGCGAGCAGTGTGCAGGCTGCGGAGTAAATCTGGGAACGGGGCGTGAGTGTTTTGGATAAGAAGCAAGTAAGAGCGTCCTTTGTCAAGACAGACAGGACGATATATATTTCACATCTGGACCTGCTGCGGACCATGCAGAGAGCTCTGAAAAGAGCACATATCCCCGCATGGTACAGCGAGGGCTTTAATCCGCGGATATATCTGAGCTTTCCGCTGGCGCTGTCGGTGGGTATCGTCGGTAGACACGAGTTCATGGACTTTTACATCACCGAGGAGATTTCCTTTGACGAAATAAAGGACCGCATGAACCAGGTCCTCCCCGAGGGGCTGCAGATAATTGAGGTGCATGCTCCTGTGAACGAGGCTAAGGATATCTTCGGGGCGGAGTATAAGATAGTAATGAGCGGGAAGGACATAGCTGCGCATTTTGAACAGTTTGTCTCCGGGGACAGGATAGACGTGAAAAAGCACAGCAAGAAAAAGGGTGAGGTCATTCTTGACATTAAACCCTACACGGAAATACTGTCAAAAACCGCGAATGGCGACGAGCTTACTGCAGAACTACGCCTTCCTGCGGGGAATGAGCTTAACATAAATCCCTCACTTTTCCTCGACGCATTCGCCGAAATTTATGGCGAGCTCGAAAAAATATATGTAGAACGCACAAAAATCCTTTGTGATATGGGTGCGGAATTTGTATAAATGGGAGATATTTTTTTAAGAAAAATAAAAGCTGCAAAAACCCTTGAAATTTTGGGATAAATATGTTATAATGATTTAGCATTTAAGTTTCGTGGGGTGAGATATGCCCTGCGGGTTTAATGCCTTTCCGAAGAGGAATGACATTAAAACAGACAGTCCGCTGCTCTGCCGTGAACGCTGTGAATCACTGGCTTAAAGGAGTAAGAATGTCTTAAAATTATGGAGGAAAACAGAATGGACGCATTAAAACTTATCAGCGACAGCAGCCTCAAGGCTAACGCACCTGAATTTGAGGTCGGCGATACCGTTAAGGTAAACGTAAGAATCAAGGAAGGCGACAAGTTCAGAATCCAGGCTTTCGAGGGTACCGTTATCGCTAAGAAGCACGGCGGCATCAGCGAGACATTTACCGTAAGAAGAGTAGCTCATGGCTGCGGAATTGAAAGAGTATTCCCTCTTCACTCTCCCGTTGTTGACAGCGTTGAGGTTATCAGACACGGTAAGGTTCGCCGCAGCAAGCTGTACTATGTAAGAAACAGAGTCGGCAAGGCTGCTAAGGTCAAGGAGCAGATCAAGTAATTATCCTTTTGCGGACTGCTTGATCGGAGTCTGTGTGTTTTTGATATGCAGACATTAAGTGAAGCCCTTTAAGACTACAAATTATTAAAACAGGCTTTAAAGGGACGTCTATCGTCCCTTTTTTGCTATAACGAGTTCACATGGTCGACAGGACAATCAAGATGAATTTTCTTTATGAAAGGGAGAATAGCCATGGCAAAGTATGAGATCAATTACGAGGCACTGGACGAGGACGTCGAAAAGGAAAAGGGTAACCCCTATGCTGAGCTCCTTGAATGGACCGAAACTATTGTATTTGCATTTTTCGTGGTGATACTGCTGTTCACCTTTATCTTAAGAGAGGCATTCGTTGACGGAGATTCTATGAACGATACCCTGTTTGATGGAGATAAGCTTATCGTATCTCACCTCTTCTATGAGCCTGAACAGGGTGATATCGTTATTATCAACAGCGGAAGCGGCTATGTTTACGGCGAAAATAACGAGCTGGAGGCTGTCCCTGGCCTTAACAAGCCTATCGTAAAGAGAATTATCGCTATGGGCGGTCAGCAGGTCGATATCAACTTCGAGACCGGCGAGGTTTCCGTTGACGGAGCTGTTCTTGACGAGCCCTACATAAAGGACCTTACTCAGATAGACGAGGGCGGTCATACCTATCCTGTGACCGTTCCTGAGGGCTATGTGTTTGTAATGGGCGACAACCGCATGAATTCCACTGACAGCCGCAGCGCACTGGTGGGCTTCGTTCCCGAGGATGAGATACTTGGCAAGGTAGTGTTCAGATTCCTGCCCTTCTCCGGCTTCGGTAAGGTTGAATAATTTTTACGGAGAATATATCTATGATAGAAGCGCCTTCAATTCAGTGGTTTCCCGGTCATATGACCAAGACAAAGCGCATGATAAAGGCTTCGCTGCCTTTGGTGGATGCTGTTGTTGAGGTCATCGACGCGAGGATACCTGCGGCAAGCAGAAATCCTGATCTGTCCTCACTTATCGAGGATAAGCCCAGGATAGTTCTGCTGAACAAAGCAGATTCCGCAGACGAAAAAGCCACCGAAAAATGGCTGAGATACTACAAAAATAACGGTATTCCCGCTATCGCTGCGGACTGTCGCACCGGCAAGGGGCTCAACCGCTTCGAGCCGCTGGTCAATGAGGTCCTCGCTGACCTTATAAAGCGCAACAACGAGCGTGGTATGACCGGAAGAGTTCTCCACCTTATGGTGGTGGGGATACCTAACGCGGGCAAGTCCTCCTTTATCAACCGCATGGCGGGCTCCAAAAAGGCTAAGGTCGAGGACAGACCCGGTGTTACCCGCGAAAAACAGTGGGTGAAAATTGCGAAAAATATCGAGCTGCTGGATATGCCCGGCGTGCTCTGGCCTAAGTTCGAGGATAAGCTGGTGGGCGAAAAGCTGGCATTTACCGGAGCCGTTAAGGACGACGTGGTGGATATCGAAACCCTTGCCTGCCGTTTGCTTATGAATCTTAACGTGAACTATCACGACAATCTCAAGGAACGCTACAAGAAGCTTTCCGATGCCTCCGACGAGGACGGCTATGAGCTTCTTAAGCAGGTGGGAATGAGCCGCGGCATGCTTGTGTCGGGCGGCGAGATAAATACCGAAAGAGCGGCCATAACCGTTCTGGACGAATTCAGAAGCGGCAAGCTCGGACGGATAACTCTGGAGCTTCCTGATTAAACGGAGGGTTTCCTATGGCAGCAAAAAAATCCGAGGAAAAGCTGGCTGCTGAAAAGGCACGCTTTTCCTTTGACAGCGAGATACGTTCAAAATACGGCGTTTTCTGCGGTATCGACGAGGCGGGCAGAGGTCCTCTGGCTGGGGACGTTTATGCTGCGGCAGTGATTCTCCCTGAGGGCGTGTTCATTGAGGGCATAAACGACAGCAAAAAGCTCTCTGAAAAAAAGCGGGAGGCCCTTTTTGATGAGATAACCGCTAAGGCTGATGCGTGGAGCGTGGGCATCGCTACTGTACAGGAAATTGACGAGCTTAACATCTTAAACGCGGCATTTCTTGCTATGAAGCGGGCTGTGGAGGGACTTTCTGTAAAGCCTGAATATTCCCTCGTTGACGGTAATAAAATGCCGGACGTGGGCGTGCGGGGCGAATGTATCATCGGTGGAGATGGCATCTCTGCCAGCGTGGGAGCTGCTTCCATTATCGCCAAGGTCAGCCGTGACAGGTACATGAAAAAGATCGCCGAGGAATACCCCGAGTACGGCTTCGACAAGCACAAGGGCTACGGCACGAAGCTTCACTATGAAAAGATAAAGGAGCTGGGAGTTCTTCCTGTGCACAGGGTGACCTTCCTTAAGAAGATGCACTGATGAGTACCCGTGAGATAGGTGACAGCGGCGAGAATCTGACCGCTTATTACCTTGAAAGGGCGGGGTACAGCATACTGTGCAGAAACTATACCGTCCGCGGCGGAGAAATAGATATCATCGCCGAAAAGGACGGCGTTATTGCCTTTGTGGAGGTCAAGAGCCGCGATATCTCCGCATTTGAGTCGGGAGTGTATGCCGTTACTAAAAAGAAGCAACGGCGTATTATCCGCGCTTCTCAGGAGTACCTTTTCCGCATAGGGAGCGAAAGTCAGCCCCGATATGATGTGGCAGATGTGGCACTTTCCGACGGGAAGCCGCTGAAGCTCCGCTACTACGACAACGCTTTTTCCGCAGACGGTATTGATACCGTTCTGTGACAACATACATATTTTTCATGGCCATGGGAATGGTCCGGAAAGGAATTGAATAAAATGAACTACAAAAGCACACGTGACAGCAGCGTGAAGATATCCGCTGCACAGGCTATCGTACAGGGTATTTCCGCAGAGGGCGGTCTTTTTGTGCCCGAGGAGATTCCTCAGATAACTATGGACGAGATAGTTGCTCTGGGCGATATGTCCTACTCCGAGAGAGCGGCTTTCGTTTTCTCTAAGTACCTCACCGACTTCACCGAGGCAGAGATAAGATACTGCACAGATAACGCATACAGCACCAAGAATTTCGCTACAGAAAATATCGCAGAGATATCTCACCTGTTCGACGGAGCTTATGTTCTCGAGCTGTGGCATGGTCCCACATGCGCTTTTAAGGATATGGCTCTCCAGGTACTTCCTTATCTGCTCACTACCTCAGTTAAGAAGATAAATCTCAACAAGAAGGTCATCATTCTCGTGGCTACCTCGGGCGATACGGGCAAGGCTGCTCTTGAGGGCTTTGCTGATGTTCCTGATACCGAGATAATGGTATTCTATCCCCGCGATGGCGTCAGCGCTATGCAGAAGCGTCAGATGATAACTCAGGACGGTGCTAACGTTAACGTATGCTCTATCAAGGGCAACTTCGACGACTGCCAGAACGGCGTTAAGAAGATCTTCACCGACGAGGACGTTAAGAAGAAGCTTTCCGACAACGGAATGATGTTCTCCAGCGCAAACTCTATCAACTGGGGACGTCTTGCTCCGCAGATAATATACTACCTCTCCACCTACGCTCAGCTTGTCAAGGACGGCGAGATAAAGGCGGGCGACAAGATAAATGTTGTAGTTCCCACGGGCAATTTCGGAAATATCCTTGCTGCTTACTATGCTAAGAACATGGGTATGCCCGTTAACAAGCTCATCTGCGCTTCCAACTCAAACAAGGTACTTACCGACTTCATCAGCACCGGCATCTACGACCGCAACAGAGACTTTATCACCACCATTTCTCCTTCCATGGATATCCTCATTTCCTCCAATCTGGAGAGACTGCTCTACATTCTCACCGACGGAAATGATGCTCAGATAAGAGAATGGTTCGGCGCTCTTGCTACAAGTGGCAGATATGAGGTTTCCGCTGATGTGAAGGCTAAGCTGCAGGCGGATTTCGTTGGCGGCTTCTGCACCGACGAGGAGACCAAGGCTACTATCAAGGAAATTTTCGACAAATATTCCTACACTCTGGACACTCACTCCGCAGTAGCTGTGAAGGTCTACGAGGACTACAAGAAGAACACAGGCGACACCACAAGAACAGTTATCGCCTCCACTGCGAGCCCCTACAAGTTCAGTGCAAGTGTACTTGAAGCTATCGACGGAAAGGCTGACCAGGCTGACGAGTACGAAATGGTAGAGAGACTGCACGAGGTATCTGGATATCCCATTCCGAAGTCGCTGGCAGAGCTTAAGAACAAGGCTGCGCGCTTCACCGACTCCATTGACAAGTCAGAGCAGGAAGCCTATGTTTTAAGCAAACTGGGACTGTAAGTGTAGTGAATAGTGAAGAGTGAATAGTGAATAGTGAAGGTTAGAGGCTGAGAGTAACAATTACTGATAAGTAACCCAGCAACAAAAAGTTCGCCAGGCGGGATGACCCGCAGCCATTGCCGCGTTGTGAGTTTTTCAGCTTAGGCAACATAAAGCCGCGGAAGTAAGAAA
>CAMEYZ010000018.1 GCA_945947715.1 uncultured Clostridia bacterium
GACCAGATCGCTAAGGAAGCTGAGTTCTTCTCCTTCGGAACCAACGACCTGACTCAGATGACCTTCGGCTTCTCCCGTGACGACGCAGGCAAGTTCCTCGGCGCTTACTATGACGCTAAGATCTATGAGAACGATCCCTTCGCTAAGCTCGACCAGAACGGCGTAGGCAAGCTCATGAAGATGGCTATCGACCTCGGCAAGCCCGTAAATCCCGCTCTTCACTGCGGTATCTGCGGCGAGCACGGCGGCGATCCCACATCTGTTGAGTTCTGCCACACTATCGGTCTTGATTACGTTTCCTGCTCACCCTTCCGTGTGCCTATCGCAAGACTTGCAGCAGCACAGGCTGCTATCAAGGACAAGCAGTAATCTGTAATACGTTCTGATATAGAAATAGTTCCGCCCTCATCGGATAATTCCGATGAGGGCGGTTTTTTGTGGGATATTTTATTTTGGAGCATAGAAAACTCGCTTTGTTGTAAAGTAATTTACTTGTCAGACCGCCTGACATTTATTGTAATATCAAGAGCAGCTATTTTATTTCAGCGCTGATATCATATACCTTCACGCCCACATCGTATTTTTCTGCGGTATGCTCTGCAAGCTCTATCAGCTTCTTTTTGCTGTTGTTGATGATAGATACTGCCATTTCATTTTTAACGTTCTGAGGCAGGACGTCTATCATACTCACAGGAAGATTCCCTGCGATATTCAGTATATCTGCCAGCAGCTTTTTTGTACTGCCGTCCTCCGCTCCCTCGGAAAGCTTTTTCTTTAGCGTGGGCATCAGCTTTGACACAACATCTCTGTAGTTGATATCGTCGATATCTATTTTAATTTCGATCATACTTATCCTCCGTTCGATCTTGATAATATCATTATATTCCATATCGTTGGAATTGTCAAATCAGGTATGTATCAGCTTCCTATCCCTACCCAGATGTTCCACATGGAACATTCTCTCACATATTTCTCGATTTGGTTGATTTCAACAACAAAAATACCCATAGGGATTGACATTTTATTAAAAACATGATATAATTATAAATATACCATAAACGAAGGAGATTTGCAGCTCATGACAGAAGTCATTATTATCGGCGCAGGTCCTGCGGGACTTACAGCAGCTTATGAACTCTTGAAAAAAGCGCCTCAGGAATACTCTGTGACAATACTCGAAGAAAGTGACCGCATCGGCGGTATTTCCCAGACGGTCAGACACGGCGGAAATCGCATGGATATCGGCGGACATCGGTTCTTTTCTAAGGACGACAGAGTAATGCAGTGGTGGAATGAGATACTTCCACTGCAGGGAAAGCCTTCCTATGACGATAAAAAGCTGCACGTCGAGAAAAAGCTCGCACAGTCGGGCCCTGACCCCGAAACAGATGACCGCGTGATGCTGGTTCGTCGCAGAGTGTCCAGAATTTATTATAAAAAGAAATTCTTTGATTATCCCGTATCTCTGAAATGGAGCACAATTAAAAATATGGGATTTGCTACCACAGTGGCAGCAGGCTGCAGCTATCTCAAAAGCACCGTGGCCAAAAAGGACGAAACCTCCCTGGAAAACTTTTATATAAACCGCTTCGGAAGAAAGCTGTATTCCATGTTCTTTGAGGGTTATACCGAAAAGCTCTGGGGAAGACATCCAAGAGAAATATCCGCAGACTGGGGCTCTCAGCGCGTTAAGGGCTTGTCTATCATGGTCGTTATCAAGGATATGTTCTCCAGGATTTTTAAGAGCAATAAAAAGAAGGAGACTGAAACCTCCCTTATCGAAGAATTCTATTACCCGAAGTACGGTCCGGGTCAGCTCTGGGAAACTGCAGCTGATGAGATACGCAAAATGGGCGGAACTATCCGCTTTAACTGCAAGGTGGAAAAGATCAATACCAACGGAAAGGATAAGATAATTTCTGTAACCGCTCAGACGGAAAATGGTCCCGAGGAGATAAACGGAGATATCTTTATGTCCTCCATGCCCGTAAAGGACTTAGTCCTCGGTATGAACGACGTTCCTGAGCATGATACCGAAATAGCAGCCGGACTCCCTTACCGCGATTTTGTCACTGTGGGCCTGCTGGTAGATAAGCTCGATCTCAAAAATGAAACAAATATCCCTACACTTAATAATATTATTCCTGACTGCTGGATTTATGTGCAGGACGTAGGCGTGAAGCTGGGTAGAATTCAGGTATTCAACAACTGGTCTCCCTACATGGTAAAGGACCCCGAAAACACCGTCTGGATCGGTCTGGAGTATTTCTGCGCCGAGGGCGACGATTTCTGGAATATGCCCGACGAAGAACGAAAAAATTATGCGGTCGATGAGCTTGTCAGAATGGGTGTCATTTCCGATGCTTCACATGTAAAGGATCATCACTGCGAACGGGTGAAAAAAGCTTATCCTGCTTACTTCGATACATACAGCGAAATGGATACTCTCGTTGATTATCTCAGCGGCTTTGAAAACCTCTACTGCATCGGAAGAAACGGCCAGCATCGCTATAATAACATGGACCACTCCATGGCAACCGCCTTTGAAGCTGTGGGCAATATTATGAACGGCGTCAAGGATAAAAGCAACATATGGAACGTTAACACAGACAAATCTTATCACGAGGAAAAGAAAGCATGAACAAGGAAGCTGTCAGCCGGGAGCTGGACGAGATAAAGGATATTTTCCGCAGCAAAAAGCTTGGCAGACTTTTTGCCGGGGAAACCAACAATACTCTTATACAGTTTTTCCGTTATATTTTTGTGGGCGGCTTTGCCACAATAGTTGACTGGGGACTGTCCGCTCTGCTGTTTTACGCAGTATTCGGAGAAACTCACCCTGTGGCGGCAAATTCCCTTTCCTTCGCCGCAGGACTTATCGTGAACTATCTGCTCAGCACCTTCTGGATATTCAAGGAATCAAGAGTAAAATCAAAAATAGCTGAATTTATCGGCTTTGCTCTGATAGGACTGGTGGGGCTGCTTATCACAGCAGGCATCACACTGCTTTTCAAACAGCTCCTCATGGAGACCACCTCCGCCTATCAGATAATCGCAAAGATAACCGCCACCGCAGTATCTTTTCTGTGGAATTTCTTCGCGAGAAAATATCTGCTCTTTTCAAAAAAGTAAACAAAAAAATCATGGCATACCTGCCGAAGCGGGTATGCCATTTTTATAAGAACCTGTCTTCACAAGAAATGTGTGCGGATTTTCGAGCATAATTTTGTTGCAGACAAGGAAAAAATGCGCAGGCGGGCTGGCGCCCGGCAAGCATTTTTAACGCAGTCTGCGGCAAAATTTGCCGAAAAGACGTGCGCATACGCTTGTGAAGACAGGTTCTAACTGTTTCAGGCTCACAGGTCGGGGCGCTCAAGTCCCAGTTCTTCGGCAAGATCGGTCCTTACATATATTTCGGCATAACGAACGCTGTAAGTGTTTTTCCAGATCTTCTTTATGGGAGAAAAATATACTAACGTGTAGTCCGAAATGTCTGTTATTCCTTCATAGACAGCGCTTATATCAGATTCAACGTATTTGCCGTAGCCTACGGAACCATTGGGCGGCATGAATATCACATCGGGTGCTCCCTGCTCTCTCCATTTTGCTATCAGATCGGCGCAGTCCTCTTCGTCTGCCACCTTATGGAACGTGTATGCCATATCATCCGCACCGTCGTTCAGATTAAAGAAAATATTTCGGTCAAAATAAGCCAGCACAGGATCGGGAAATGAACAGTGGTTAAAGTCACTGCCTATACGTTTATCAGTCATATTTCCCTCATCATCATATTCATAATAATTAGTATAGCCTACCATGATATTATAATTGTCAAGCCCATTTTCCTTGATGAATTCCGCCTCGTATTTTCCTATTCCATACACATATGACAGTTCATGCACCGACGCAGATATTCCCCAATAAAGAGATATCAGAAGTGCAGCCGTACCAAACAGTCTCAACAAAGAAGTCAGAATAACCGATGTTTCCTTTTCTGCGGAAATTTCAACGGGAGCATTGCTAAGGCAGCTGATCCATGCCCAGAAAATGAATAAAAACAGAACTATCCCCTGATGATGAAGATACATATATTCTACGGCTGCAAATGCCGCAAATAAACAATACGGTATCATTATCTGAAGGATCGTGCCTTTTCTTTTGCCAAAATTGAACACTGCCGTCCAGATAAGTATCCCTACAAATACCCCGGATATCAAAGAGTACATTGGAAGATAAGTGTACCGAAGAGATGCATCGGCTGAGAATGTATCTGTAATGCACGTGTCTGCAGGCAATGCCAAAAAGACATACAACAGTCTCACAAACAGATTTGCGGATTCCGGAGTATTATTTGAGAACGTCGCATAAGTATCCTTTGCGGGAAATATCTCCAAAATCAGCAGTATCGCCAGTGCAAGCAGACATAAAAGTGATATGGTTCTTTTCTTATTTAAAAGCAGACAGAACTTTTCTTCTTTAAATAGCTCAATGAGCCATGCTATTGTAATGCCGCCTGCCATTATTATTCCGTATGCACTCGACAAGCATAAAAGCATCAATGAAAGAATAAAAAGCCATGGCTTAGTATTCCTGCTTTCGTAAGTCATTGCCGCCAGCACAAATGCCAGCATCATGACACAGTATGGACGTGATACAACCCCGTACTGATAGAACAAAAAAAATGTAAACGGAAGCAGCAGCCGTATTATCCGCGGAAAGGGCGACTTGAATATCAGCAGTGCCATTGCAAGCCCGGAAAAAACACAGCTTACAAGTGAAAGTGAAAATTCATAGGGACACCCAAGCTTTGCAAAGGGAAGCAGTATAAGATGCCACAGCGGAGGATGACCTTCGTAATGTGGAAGCGTAAAAATTATATCCTTGACTGAGGCGCATTTTGCTATCTGCCATGCAACGGCTTCGTCAAACCAAGGCTCGTGAAATATGGACACAACAATATGCAGTACATTATAAAGCAGTATTGCAATAATCTCGGGAAGCTGTCCCGAAATGGACTCGGTTTTTTTATATAGCTTGTACAAGCCATCTCCCGCATTGTTCAAAACATCGAACAGCTTTTTCAACGATGATGATTCTTTTTCAATTACCATGCTAATTCTCCTTATACTAATCCCCGATTAAAAAGTGTACCAAAAATCAAGCAAAATTTTTGCCTTATGGATTATGCGCAGATTTTTTGTCTACACTTTTATTGGGGATTAGTATTATATTATATTTTACAATTATTATAGCATTTTTTTATCCATAAGTAAAGCCAAATATTTCATTTGATTATGAAAATTTTTTATGCTGCAACACACCCTGCCCTGATGTTTCACATGGAACATTTTTATAACATAATATCAGTAATAATATCATTGCAATCAGGGCGAAAATGTGATATAATCATAGTAAATAATTACTTTGGAGGAATTATCAATGGTCGCACAAACACCCCCTATGGGCTGGAACAGCTGGGACTGCTACGGCGCGTCTGTATGTGAGGAAACTGTCCGCGCAAATGCAGAATACATGGCAAAAAATCTAAAGGAATACGGCTGGGAGTATATCGTGGTGGATATCCAGTGGTCAGAGCCTACCGCGCAAAACCATGAGTATCACCCCTTTACCGAGCTGGAAATGGACGAGTACAGCAGACTTATCCCTGCTGTGAACCGTTTTCCGTCCGCAGCTGACGGAAAGGGCTTTGCTCCTCTGGGAGAGTATATTCACTCTCTCGGTCTGAAATTCGGCATACACATTATGAGAGGTATACCTCGTCAGGCTGTTCACCGCAATACAAAAATTCTCGGCACCGACAGGACTGCACGTCAGATAGCCGATACAAATTCCACCTGCCGCTGGAATACTGATATGTACGGAATTAATCCCGAGGCACAGGGCGCTGCTGAATATTACAACAGCATCTTCAAGCTCTATGCACAGTGGGGCGTGGATTATGTCAAGGTGGACGATATAGCAAATCACTATCCTCACGGGGAAATTGAGCTTATCAGAAATGCGATAGATAGCTGCGGACGGGAAATGGTGCTGTCCTTATCTCCCGGACCTGCTCCCCTTGAAGAGGCTGAGCACTTAAAGCAGCATGCCAACCTTTGGCGTATCACCGACGATTTCTGGGATAACTGGGACCAGCTCTACGATATGTTCTTCCGCGCAGAGAAATGGTGCACTCATGCAGGACCAGGTCACTGGCCCGATGCAGATATGCTTCCCGTGGGCGCTATCCTCCAGGATTATGACAAAAATAACCGCACAAAATTCACCGAGGACGAACAGCTGACCATGCTCACACTCTGGTGCATAATGCGTTCTCCCCTTATGATAGGCGGAGAGCTTACCATGAACGATGATTTTACCGAAAAGCTGCTGACTAATCCTGACGTACTTGAAATGCTCAGTCAGTCCCGCTCAGCTCATCAGCTCTATCGCCGCACCGAAAATGGCTGCGAGAGGATAGTCTGGAAGGCTCATCGCCGCGACGGAGGATATTACATTGCACTATTCAACACCTCCGAGGAAAAGACAAAAATAACCGTAGCTCTTTCCGAAGCCGAGATAGATACTCCTGTTGTGAGCATAAGGGAGCTCTGGTCCGGTGAGCAGACAGATAACGTTTCCGAGATATCCGCAGAGGTTGCTCCTCATGGAGCAAAGGTGTTTTTTGTGGACTGATACTGTCCCGAAAAAGTACACAAATTGTATCGTCTTTTTTTCACAAAAATCTACATGAGATTTCATAAAAAATGCTTGCAATTACTGAAAAAAAAGAGTAAAATTGATATAATATAAGTATAATTAAATAGGTTTATAGGAGGAAAGATTTATGCTCGATACAAACTTTGACAACAAATTCGGAAAAGAGGGTCTTACATTCGATGATGTGCTTCTCGTGCCCGGAAAGTCGGACGTGACTCCCAATATGATCAATCTCAGAACAAGACTGGCGAAGGATATTTATCTTAATACTCCTATTATGACATCTGCAATGGATACCGTTACAGAGTCCAAAATGGCTATCGCTATCTCCCGTGAGGGCGGTATCGGTATTATCCACAAGAATATGACCATTGAGCAGCAGTGCGACGAGGTCGATAAGGTAAAGCGCTCCGAAAACGGCGTTATCGTAAATCCCTTCTCACTCACCGCAAACAAGACCGTTGCTGATGCGGACAAGCTCATGGGCAAATATAAGATTTCCGGTGTGCCTATCGTTGATGAAAAGGGCAAGCTGGTTGGTATCCTTACAAACCGTGACCTGCGCTTCCTCACCGATTACAGCACTCCTATCAGCGAGGTTATGACAAAGGATAACCTCATCACAGCTCCCGTAGGTACCGATCTCGATGAAGCACAGAAGATTCTTATGAAGCATAAGATTGAGAAGCTTCCCCTTATCGACGACAACGGCACTCTTAAGGGACTTATCACTATCAAGGATATCGAAAAGGCTGTTCAGTATCCCAATTCCTCCAGAGATAAGAGCGGCAGACTTCTCTGCGGAGCTGCTATCGGCGTGACCGCAGATGTTCTCGACAGAGCAGGTGCTCTTCGCGATGCACAGGTCGATGTGTTGGTACTCGATTCAGCTCACGGTCACAGTGCAAACATTATGAAGTGCGTTGACATGATAAAGAATAAATATCCCGACGTTGCTCTTATCGCAGGAAATATCGCCACTGCAGAGGCTGCTGAGGACCTTATCAAGGCAGGCGCTGACTGTATCAAGGTCGGCATCGGACCTGGCTCTATCTGTACGACTCGTGTCGTTGCAGGTATCGGCGTTCCTCAGATAACTGCTGTTTATGACGCTGCATGCGTTGCACAGAAGTATAATATCCCCGTTATCGCAGACGGTGGTATCAAGTATTCGGGCGATATCGTAAAGGCTCTGGCAGCAGGCGCAAATGTTGTAATGCTGGGTTCTCTGCTTGCAGGCTGCGAGGAGGCTCCCGGTGCAACTGAAATTTATCAGGGTCGTTCCTTCAAGGTATACAGAGGCATGGGCTCGCTGGGCGCAATGGAGTGTGGCTCCAAGGACAGATACTTCCAGGAGGGCGCAAAGAAGCTCGTTCCTGAGGGCGTTGAGGGACGTGTTCCTTACAAGGGACTTGTTTCCGATACTATATTCCAGCTGGTAGGCGGTATCCGTTCAGGTATGGGATATTGCGGCTGTCAGGATATCGAAACTCTCCACGAGAAGTCTCGCTTTGTTAGAATTACAGGCGCAGGTCTTAAGGAATCTCATCCCCACGATATCTACATCACCAAGGAAGCTCCTAACTATTCTGTTCAGATATGAGCTTAATATAACTATAAATCATCAGCCTACAGTTCATTTATTGAGCTGTAGGCTGTTTTTTTGCCGCTGTTTTCCGCAAATCACATAAATATGAAATTATTGGTCGATAATTTTTCTGATATTTGTCAATATTTTTATTGACAATAACGTGACGATGTAGTATAATTAAATAGTCAGTAAACGAAAAATATAGGACTTGTGAAAATGAGAAAGAATGTAAAAAACATTATTTTAGCAATACTTGTTTCCGCTGTTCTCTGCGGCTGCGGAAATAGCTCGGATGCTCAGACATCGACCTCTGCGACCGAATCTGATACCATTACGGCAGAAACAAAGGAAAGCTCCGATACCGAAGAGTATACCGAGCAGGAATCTGAAATTTCAGAAGAAACCTCTGAGGCTACGGAAGAGAGTGTTTCACATGAAACAATTTCGTCGCCAACTGCGGCGGCTTCCAAAACAGACGAGCTCATCTCCGAGAATAGCACTGCTCCCGCTTCGGAAACTACATCTGTGGAAACTACTGTTCAGAGCACTGCTCCTGCTGTTACAACAACAGCTGCAACAACTGCTCCGATGCAGACTGTGCCTTCGGAAACGACCCTAAAAACTGTGGATAAGGATAAATACAAAAACGCTGAGGACGTGGTTTTCTCGGAGTATTTCTCAGACAGCCTCTTTATAGGTGACTCAATCTGCAGCGGTCTGAAAATATATGCGGGCTGCCTGAATGTGGAGAATGTGGCTGCAAGACTAAACGTATCTACATGGGGAATCAACAAATATACCTTCCAGTATAAGAACAATTCCACAGCGGAGCTTGACGCTCTCAGCATTGTAAAGCTGTATCAGCCTAAGAATATTTACATATGGATGGGCATGAATGACCTGTATGTGGTAACTGCGGATAAATACGCAGAAAACCTATGCAGCCTCGCCAAGAGTTATATCGACGCCGACCCCGACTGCAAGGTATATGCTGTGTCTATCTCGCCTATGAGCAGCACTCATAAGTGGAACGTTGAAATGGACGGAAATAACCGCATAAACGAGTACAATAAGGCTGTAGAGAAAAAATGCAGCGAGGTGGATTATCTGACTTATATCAATATCCATGATTCGCTGACCGACAGCTATGGCTATCTTGCTTCCGATAATAATGGCGGCGACGGAATACATCTTTCCGCAAGCGCTTATAAGAAGGTCCTCACGGAAATATATTATTATATGGAATATGAGCGCAATACTGTCTATGAGAAGCCTGAGGAAACAGTTACCGAAGTCACTTCGGAAACAACTGCCGAAACGGAAGAGACAACATCGGAAATCACAACTGTTCCCGAACCGGATATGATGACCCTTCCTTCCGAAACGGAGGAAACAACAGTAACAACAGTTCCTCCTGAGGAGACTACCTCCCCAGAGACCGAAACATCAAAATCATCATCAAACATTTTCAAGCATGTCCTTGACGGACTTGATAAGTAATAAAAAAACTTCCTGCTTTGAGCTCAAAGCAGGAAGTTTTTTATTATGTCATATTACTTAACCTTGATAACGTCCATGCCACCCATATAAGGTCTGAGGACCTCGGGTATTCTGATAGAACCGTCCTCGTTGAGGTTGTTCTCAAGGAGTGCGATAAGCATTCTCGGAGGAGCAACAACTGTATTATTAAGAGTATGTGCGAAGTATTTGCCGTTTTCGCCGTTAACTCTTATCTTAAGGCGTCTTGCCTGAGCGTCGCCCAGATTGGAGCAGGAGCCTACCTCGAAATACTTCTTCTGTCTGGGAGACCAAGCCTCAACGTCGTAGCTCTTGACCTTAAGGTCAGCAAGGTCGCCGGAGCAGCACTCGATAGTTCTTACGGGAACGTCCATTGAACGGAACAGATCAACGGTATTCTTCCAGAGCTTATCAAACCACATCATGCTGTCCTCGGGCTTGCAGACAACTATCATTTCCTGCTTTTCAAACTGATGAATTCTATAAACGCCTCTCTCTTCGATGCCGTGAGCACCCTTTTCCTTTCTGAAGCAGGGAGAATAGCTGGTCAGAGTATGAGGAAGAGTTTCCTCAGGGATTATGGTGTCGATGTACTTGCCTATCATAGAATGCTCGCTGGTGCCAATAAGATAGAGGTCCTCGCCCTCGATCTTGTACATCATTGCATCCATTTCATCAAAGCTCATAACGCCGTCAACAACGCTGCTTCTTATCATAAAGGGAGGAACACAGTATGTAAAGCCTCTGTTTATCATAAAATCTCTTGCATAGGAGATAACAGCAGAATGAAGTCTTGCGATATCGCCCATAAGATAATAGAAGCCATTTCCTGCAACACGTCTTGCGGCATCAAGGTCGATACCGTGAAGCTTTTCCATAATATCAGTGTGATAAGGAATCTCAAAATCAGGAACGAAGGGCTCGCCGAACTTTTCAATTTCGACATTTTCGCTGTCGTCCTTGCCTATAGGAACAGAGGGGTCGATAATGTTTGGGATAGTCATCATATCCTTCTTTATCTTTTCGGAAAGCTCCTCTTCGGTCTTTTCGAGCTCAGCAAGTCTTGCAGCATTTTCGGAGACCTGCTTCTTAACAGCCTCAGCCTCGTCCTTTTTACCCTGAGCCATAAGAGCGCCTATTTCCTTAGAAAGCTTGTTTCTGGAAGCGCGGAGATCATCGCCCTCCTGCTTAGCATTTCTGAGCTGCTTGTCAAGCTCGATGACCTCATCAACCAAAGGAAGCTTGCTGTCCTGAAATTTCTTTCTGATATTTTCCTTTACGACTTCGGGATTTTCCCTTAAAAACTTAATATCTATCATTTTAATATCTCTCCAATCCGGCATTTCCTGCCTAACATATATATTATATCACATTGTCGAAAAAAATCAAGTATGATATTAATATATATTTTTACAATGAAAAATGTTCCCCATGGAACATTTTTCTGATTTTATAAAAGCTTGAGCAGATCAGCGATACCGTTGAGGTCGTCCTTGTCAAAGAAGTCTATTGAGATGCTGCCCTTACCGTCCTTACCGGGATTTATCTTAACCTTTCTCCCAAGACGGTCGGTGAGGCTAAGCTCTACCTCTGTATAATAATTTCTGACCTTTCTGTCAAGCTCGTCGATATCGGGAACATCTTCATCATTTCTCGTCTGATATTCCGCCGCCAGTCTCTCAATATTTCTAACGGTAAGCAGTCCATTTGCAGCTTTCTCGGCGACCTCTATCATATAATCCTCATCATCGATACCTGCCAAAGCCTTTGCATGTCCCACAGTTATCTCATCATTTTTAAGCATATCCTGGACCTGCTCGGGAAGGTTAAGAAGTCTCACCGAGTTTGCAATAACAGAGCGTGATTTTCCCACCATTTTTGCGAGAGCTTCCTGAGTTATGTTGTAGTTGTCGATAAGCTGTTTGTATGCTGCAGCTTCTTCGATAGGGTTCAAATCTGCTCGCTGGATATTCTCAATAAGAGCAATTTTAGCGGTATCCTCATCGGAAAGCTCGCGGACGATAATAGGTATCTCGCTTATCCCCGCAATTTTGCAGGCTCTCCATCTGCGTTCACCGGCAACTATCTGATAGCGCTCATCCGCAATTGGACGAACAATGATAGGCTGAATAAGACCATGCTCGCTGATAGATTCAGCCAGCTTCTGAATTTCCGCCTCGTCAAATTTTTTACGAGGCTGATTTTTGTTGGGCTCGATATCGGTAAGTCTGACATGACGGATACTCTCCTTGTCATCGAGAGTATTATCGTCAAAAATAGCATCAAGACCCATTCCGAGTCCGCCTTTTTTCGCCATGTTGTTTCCTGCCTTTCTTTTTTATTTGTCGCCCGCAGCCTTCTTACCCTTAACAAGCTTTCCGACCTTTTCGGCAATAGTTTCCTTTTTAGC
Source organism: uncultured Clostridia bacterium (assembly GCA_945947715.1). Taxonomy (GTDB): domain Bacteria; phylum Bacillota; class Clostridia; order Oscillospirales; family Ruminococcaceae; genus RGIG4694. Next base: position 12,240 of record CAMEYZ010000018.1, read on the forward strand.
CTTTGTGGGAGTAGCTGTTATCCCATGACGGGCAAAAATTTCTATCGCAAGATTCTCGTAAGCCTCAGAGCCCTTGGAAGCCTTGTCGTAATAATAAACAGGCATACCATAGCTGGGAGCCTCTGACAGTCTTACATTTTTAGGGATAACGGTATCGAAGGTCTTTTTCGGAAAATGCTTTTTGACCTCATCTGCCACCTGATTGGTAAGATTAAGACGAGGGTCGAACATTGTAAACAGGATACCCTCAATGTCGATGCTGGAATTATATCTCTCCTTAATGCTGCGGATAAAATCCACTACCTGGCTAAGACCTTCAAGAGAATAATACTCGCACTGCATAGGGATAAGCACAGTATCGCAGGCTGCCAAAGTATTAACTGTTATAAGAGAAGTCGAAGGCGGACTGTCAATGATAATAAAATCATAATCGTCCTTCACAGAAAGAAGCTGCATTTTCAGTCTGCTTGCGCGGTTTTCCATTTCGATGAGTTCGATATCCGCACCGGTAAGATTATTATTTGAAGGCAGCACTGAAAGGTTATCAAAATCAGTTTTGATAATGCAGTCCTGGATACGTTTTGTACCGATGATAACATCATAAATTGAGGACTCAATTTTTTTCTTTTTTACGCCGAGTCCACTGGTAGCGTTGCCCTGAGGATCCATATCGACCACAAGAACCCTTTGTCCCAGCACTCCCATAGAAGCTGCAACATTAACAACGGTAGTCGATTTTCCCACGCCGCCCTTTTTATTGGCAACAGTAATAATATCTGCCATTGTGATCTCCTATTCTATGTATTATTAGACAATAAGTCCATAATTTTATTATAACACATAAAATATCATATTACAATGGTATTTTACATAAAATATAAATGTTCCACATGAAACAATTCGACAAAATCACTCCGACATATTTTCGGTAGGAATCTTAACGATAAATTCCACATAGCCATCGCCCTTAATTCTTCTGCTTTCACATTCCACACCAGCGGCTTTCATTATCTCCACCGCATGATTTATCGAATTTGAGAACAAGCTCATGTGACGAAAAAGACTGCTTCGACGTTTAAGCTTTTCCTCGGACCTTGTCTTTTCAAGGAGACCCGCCACGTACTTTTCCGTCTGTTCCACATTATAACCCTTGCGATAGATTGTCTCGATAATATTTTCCCGTATCTCCGCATTGTCAATTTTAAGTAAAGCTCTTGCATGGCGTTCGGTGAGCTTGTACTCAAAGATTTTTCTTCTTTCCGGCTCAGTTATTTTCAGCAGCCGAAGCTTATTTGCAACAGTAGACTGAGTTTTCCCAAGACGTCTTGCAGCCTCCTCCTGAGTAAGCCCATAGCTGTCGATCATCTTGCGGATAGCCTCCGCCTCTTCAAAGCAGTTTATATCCTTGCGCTGAATATTCTCCACCAGTGCCATAACAGCGGACTCGCTCTCAGAGATATCCATAACTATGCAGGGCACAGCATCAAATCCGCAGACTATAGCTGCACGATATCTTCTTTCACCTGCGACGATTTCATAGCTGACAATGTTATCGGAATTTTTTTCACGGACGGTAAGAGGCTGAATAATACCGTTGCTTTTAATGCTTTCGGCGAGGCAGAATATATCGTCCTCATCAAAGCTTTTGCGGGGCTGATTTGGATTTGAAGTAATTCTTGCGATAGGGATGTCAATAATTTTCCCCACAATCTTTTCTCTTGTCAATAATGGAATGTTCATTTGCAATACCCTTTCTTTCTGTTGACCATTGCCTTGTCATCGGCATGATTTTTCTTTCAAGCTAATATTACAATAAAATTCCGATAAAGTAAATAAAAAATAATCACCGTCCTGCGATAAAAAACATCAAAATTTATCACAAGACGATGATTATCATAAAGGTTTCTTGGTTATCTGACCGCTGTTTCTGGGATATTTTATCGGAGTATGCGATATTTTTTTTACGACAGCGATTTTCCTTCCGTCCCCGTTCAGGTCATAATCCGATATTTTCACAATTTTTCCGCCAAGAATTTTCACAGCATTTTCCGCAGCAGAAATATCCTCCCCCGGACCCTTCATTGCGATAAAATATCCTCCGACCCTGACATATGGGAGACAATACTCGCACAGAACAGGCATAGCTGCCACAGCTCTTGCGACTGCAATATCAAAGCTCTCACGAAGCTCAGATTTTCTTCCACACTCTTCTGCTCTGCCGTGGATACATTCCATGTGGAGCTCCGTTTTTTCGGAGACCTCATTCAGAAAATTTATCCGTTTGTTAAGGCTGTCCAGAAGAGTCACTTTTAAATCTGGACGATATATCTTCATTGGTACCCCAGGAAATCCTGCGCCCGTTCCCACATCAATAACGGACGCATTTTCCTTTATGTCCGCATGCTTGAATATCAGCAGCGAATCCAAAAAATGCTTAACGGTTATCCCCTCAGGGTCTGTGATAGCTGTCAGATTTATCTTATTGTTCCAATCAACGAGCAGCTCGGAATACTCGTAAAGCTTTTCATACATTTCATCTGTTATAGTAATATCATTTTCCGCAAAAAGCCCAATAAATTTTTCTTTTTCTATGATCAATATTTCCACCTCTTTTGAATCAAAAATAAGCCTATATCAATTTTTTCTCTGTGATAGCCAGATTATCAGCACGCTTACATCTGCAGGCGATACTCCGGATATTCTACCTGCCTGTCCGATATTGTCAGGCTGGACCTTGTTGAGCTTTTCAATTGCTTCAAGGCTGAGTCCTCCGATAGTGCTATAATCAAAAGGATTTGGCAGCTTTTTTTCCTCCAGCTTTCGTACATGCTCGACCTCCATAAGCTGGCGCTCGATATATCCGTCATATTCGATTTTCAGCTCCACCTGCTCACGGACTTCGTAGCTCAGCGGTTGTCTTTCCTTGTCAAATTCCGCAAGATCGTCATACTTTATCTGAGGACGACGGATAAGCTCCGACATTCTGACACCATGTTCCACGGGAGACGTTCCCTTTTCGACCAGCTTTTTGTTAAGACCCTCAGTCGGCGGCAGAGACGTTTTCGACACACGACGTATCTCAGCCTTTATCTGTTCTTCCTTCCGCAGAAATTTCTCATACCGTTCATCGGATATGAGCCCAATCTCATGGCCTATGGGAGTAAGTCTCTCGTCTGCGTTGTCCTGTCGCAGGATAAGACGATATTCGCTTCGGGAGGTCATCATTCGATAAGGGTCAGTAACTCCCTTGATAACGAGGTCGTCGATAAGCGTGCCGATATATGAGGACGAGCGTGGCAGTGTTATTCCATCAAGCTTTTTCACCCGTCGTGCAGCATTAATTCCCGCGATAAGTCCCTGAGCCGCAGCCTCTTCATAGCCGGATGTCCCGTTGAACTGACCCGCTCCGAACAGTCCCTTTATCTTCTTAAATTCAAGAGTATGCTTCAGCTCCTGTGGGTCGCAGCAGTCGTATTCAATAGCATAAGCATTGCGCATTATCTCCACATGCTCTAATCCCTTTATGGAGCGCAGAAAAGCAATCTGCACATCCTCGGGCAGTGATGATGACATTCCCTGCAGATAATATTCATCGGTACCAAGACCCATGGGCTCTATAAAAAGCTGATGTCGTTCCCTGTCGGGAAAGCGCATTATCTTATCTTCAATGGAGGGACAATATCTGGGACCGATACCGTGGATACGTCCCGAATAAAGTGGGGACCTGCCGATATTTTCCCTAATTATCCGGTGAGTTTCCTCATTTGTGTATGCGATGTAGCAGGAAACGATATTTTTCATTTCCGAGTTATCGCTCTCAAAGGAAAATGGCTGGATATAGTCATCGCCCTTCTGTTCCTCCAGCTGTGAAAAATCAATGCTTCTCCTGTGAACTCTGGAGGGGGTGCCTGTTTTGAAACGACGAAGAGTAATTCCCAGCTTTTTCAGATTTTCCGAAAGAAGATTTGCAGGAAGAGTTGCATCAGGACCGCTCTCATAGGAGACCTCACCCACGTGAATCATGCCCTTCAAATAGGTACCCGTAGCAATTATTGCGCACTTGACCTTATACTGTGCGCCAAGCCTTGTAATAACAGAGGTTACCTCACCATTATTCACGGTAATATCAACAATTTCGCCCTGTATCAGCTGAAGCCTTTCCTGTTCCTCGCATATTTTCTTCATATGATTGTGATACTTCACCCTGTCCGCCTGTACCCGCAGACTGTGAACTGCCGGACCCTTTCCGCGGTTGAGCATTCTGCTCTGGAGGAAGCACTCATCGGCAGCCTTGCCCATTTCACCGCCCAGAGCATCAATTTCCCTTACAAGATGACCCTTTGCAGTTCCTCCGATAGAGGGATTGCAGGGCATGTTAGCAACAGCGTCCAAAGATATTGTAAACAGAGCAGTTTTCGCACCAAGCCTTGCACTTGCAAGAGCAGCCTCCACTCCCGCATGACCTGCCCCGATAACAGCAACATCAAATTCGCCCATAAAATACGTGTTCATTCTACCAAATCCTCTATAAATGTTCCACATGGAACAAAAAATATCATTTTCCCACACAAAAATGAGAAAAGACCTCATTCACAACAGCTTCGGAGGTTTTCTCACCGGTGAGCTCAAGGAGATAATTCTCACCTTCGTCAAGGATAATATTGACCGCGTCCAAGGTATCTCCAAATTGAATTGCCGATAAAGCTTCCTCGATGCATTTTTCCGCCTTGTCTATGCAAAGCTTCTGACGTTCATTTGCAATTATCGCATTGTCTATTATACTATTATCAATAAAAATATTGTTTATTACATTCTGTATAATATCAATACTATTGCTGTCCTTAGCGGAAATATTGATAACATTATCAAACTGTGAAGTAATTTTCTTTACATCTAAGAGAGTTTTCTCGTCGCATTTGTTGATAATAGCGATAACATTTTTTCTGCCGCGGCATTTTTCAATTATCTTCATATCGTCGTCGTCAATGGGACGGGAGCTGTCAAATACCGCGAGGATAAGCTGCGCCGAATCAAGCTTGCTTTCCGCACGCTGTACTCCGATCTTTTCGACCTCGTCAGAGGCCTCCCGAATACCAGCCGTATCAGATAACCTCAGCACAATATCTCCCAGCCGCACGGACTCCTCCACAATATCACGAGTAGTTCCTGCAGCGCTTGTGACAATGCTTCTTTCGCAGCCGCTCAGCAGATTCATTATCGTGCTCTTGCCCACGTTAGGCTTGCCACAGATAACTGTGTCAATTCCTTCGCGGATAATCTTCCCGTAATCGTAGGTGCCGCGGATACGGCGTATCTCACCGAGAATATCAGTTAGCTCAGCAATGATGTTGTCATCACCCACCTCAGGGATATCCTCCTCAGGATAATCCACCCACGCAGCTATCTCACCAAGAAGATGAACAAGCCTGTCCGAAACAGAGCGTATCCTGCCGTAGAGCCTGCCTTCGCGTAGAGCCTCTGCGCATCTGTGATAAGCCTCACCGTCCGCAGAGATGATATCCATAACGCCCTCTGCCTGAGTGAGGGACATTTTTCCGTTAAGAAAAGCTCTTTTCGTGAACTCCCCGCCCTCTGCGGGCACAGCTCCGACCTCATATATCCTGCGGAGCAGTTTTTCCGTAACATAAATTCCCCCGTGACAGGATACCTCAACGCAGTCCTCACCCGTATACGATTTAGGATTTCTGAAAACGGTTAGCACACCGTCATCAATCTTATTCCCCTCACCGTCGGAGTAATATCCGTAAGCGCAGGTATACCCCTCCATTTCCGAGGGCATTTTTTTCGAGGAAACGGGAGTAAATATCCTATCTGCGATATCAAAAGCCA
>CAMEYZ010000019.1 GCA_945947715.1 uncultured Clostridia bacterium
CAACACGGAGCCGGCAATTATTGAGCCTCTTTCAGGTGCTCTTCCGCTGATGAACTCGAAGGCTAAGAACACACCATCAAGCATTGCAAGGTATTTCGCCTTTATCGGTATCACAAAGAAGAACAAAAACTGCTGATTCGGCGCTAACAGAGCATATACTATGAACATTGAGAAATACAGATAATATGCATATGCATATCCTGTGATAAAGCCTGATACTATCAGCAGCAGCGTGCCCAACAGAAAATATCCTGTAAATTTGGTCTTTCCCCAGTATTGTTCAAGGCTGTTTCCGATAAAGTAGTAGAAATACAGATTTATCAGCATCATAAACGGACTTCGGCTCTGCGGCATGAACAAAAAGCTCACAATCCGCCAAACCTGTCCGTGAAGTATCTCAGAACGGTCGAAATACAGATAATTTGTTATCCCTATCCCCGGAAACAGATAATCTGCTGCCCATATGATGCCTATGGTGATTATTACATATATCATAAGGCTTTCAATACCGAAATTACGCATCTTTCGCTTTATATTATCCAATGTCCCCATATATTTTATCCTTTCATTCTTTCAGCATTATATTTGAATTGTACCCGAAAATTGTTATATCAATATTATGATAATGTGACGATTTAGCGAAAATACCCATATCATGTATTTTTTACTGCTCCGGATAAATACGTGATGCTTTGTTCATAGATTGTTTACGAAATTTTGTTTCGCAGTCATTGACATTTTGAAACATATGTGCTATAATCATATTCAGAACAAAAGTTCTTAGTTTTGTGAAAGGATTGATCCAAATGAGCGAAAAAATTTACGCCTGCATTGATCTTAAAAGCTTCTTCGCCTCTGCGGAATGTGCCGAAAGAGGTCTTGATCCTTTCAAAACCAATCTCGCAGTGACCGATATATCACGGGGAAACGGCGCTATCACTCTTGCCATAACTCCTGCTATGAAGGCTCTCGGTGTGAAAAACCGCTGCCGCGTTTTCGAGATACCAAGGAATATAGAATACATCGCCGCAAAGCCACGAATGAAGCTCTACATGAAATATTCCGCCGATATCTACAGCATCTATCTGCGGTATATCAGCGACGAGGATATCCACATATACTCCATAGACGAGGTGTTCATAGATTTCACCCCCTATCTGAAAACCTACGGACTTCCCCCCAGAGAGCTTGCCAGAAAGCTTATGGACGAGGTCTACAGGGAAACTCACATAACCGCTGCCGCAGGTATAGGGACAAATCTCTTTCTTGCAAAGATAGCCCTCGACATCACCGCAAAGCATGTCCCCGACAACATCGGCTTCCTCGACGAGGACGAGTTTAAGCGCACAATATGGCATCATCGCCCTATAAGCGATATCTGGCAGATAGGCAGACGCACTGCGGTACGGCTTGAAAAGTACGGCATAAAGGATCTGCACGGCATTTCCTGCTGCGACGAAAAGCTGCTGTACCGCGAGTTCGGCGTGAATGCAAAATATCTCATAGACCACGCAAACGGCAGGGAAAGCTGCACTATCGCCGACATCAAGGCATACACTCCCAAAAGCACCTCCGTTTCAAACGGACAGATATTGTTCTCTGATTACGATTACGAGGACGCTCTCACTGTGCTCAAGGAAATGGCGGATTCTCTTGTGATGGAACTGCTGGAACGGCATCTGTCAACGGATTCAGTCTCGCTGTACGTCGGCTATTCAAAGGATATGGAGCCGCCTGTGAGCGTGACCCGCAGACTGGAGGAGTACACCAATTCCTACAGCGTTATCTCCGCAGAATTCGTAAAGCTCTATCGAGAAAATGTGCGGCGGGATACTCCCATACGCAGGCTGAATATCGGCTTTAACCGCCTGACCGACGAGGACTCTGTTCTGCCGCAGCTAAGCTTTTTTAGCGACCGCTCCGACGAGGAAAAGGAACGGAAACGTCAGAACGCCGTCCTCGAAATACGGAGCAGATACGGAAAAAACGCTGTCCTTCGGGGAATAAGCCTTCAGGAAAACGCTACTGCAAGAATAAGAAACACACTGGTAGGAGGTCATAACGGTGAATGAACGTGCTGTACAATTTGCGCCATTTGCGGCGCTGAGAGGATATTCCGACGTCACGGAGGAAAGACGCCGGATAACCGAGCCGAAGCGGGAGCTTTCCGAGGACGAGGAAGCCCTGCTTTCCGACAGGCTCAACGAGCTCCGTCGCAGAATGACCGTGACAGTGACCTATTACCGAAACGGACAATACGTCACCATTACTGGGACCGTCACCGAATGGGAGCCTGTTTTCAGGCGGCTCTCGGTGGACGGGAACTTTATCCCTATGGAGGATATTTTTGAGATTTCATTCTGAGATGTTTTGTTTATATACTTTCAATTTACTTGACATTAGCTGTTCGCTTTCGGCGGAGCAGAGCTCCACGCATTTGATTCGCTTCGCTGTCAAATGCAAGCGCCGCCCGAGCATTTCTTACTTTTCGTGAAGATTGGCTGTTCGCTTACTCCTTCCTCGTTTTTGTTTCGGGCGGCGCTTGTTATTTTTTCGCTACTTCGGCTTAGATTGGGAGCATCGCTGTTTTACGACCCGGTGGGGGTGTTTCGCCGCGTGCGCGCGGCGACCAAAGGGCGCCGCCCTTTGGAAACCTGCAGCCTTGAAAGGCTGGCGAACCTTTTGATTCTGGCTTACTTCTTATTTTCGGTTACCCTCAACCTCGAATTTTACCGGGCACTATTAATTATTCACTTTTCACTATTAATTGCATTCGTATATTTACCTTTCGGGTCCGCTCCTTTGGCGAAAAATTCGTCCAGATTTGACAGCGTTACCTCCGCTATATTGTTCAGTGCTTCTCTCGTCAGATATGCTTGGTGCGACGTGATTATTACATTCGGCATAGATACTAACAGCGATAAGGTATCGTCTGTGATGATGTCCGTTGAACAGTCCTCGTAGAAAATGTCCGACTCCTCCTCGTATACATCCAGACCCGCTCCGCCAATGCGCTTCTCTCTCAGCGCCTTCAATAGCTCGTCACTGTCGATGAGCTTTCCTCTTGATGTGTTTATTACGATGCAGTCCTTCTTCATCAATCGCAGACTTTCATGGTTGATTATATATTTCGTATCCGAGGTCAGCGGACAGTGCAGCGATATGATGTCACTCTCCGAAAATACTGCCGTTCTGTCGCCGTAACGGTAGCCCTTTTCCTCCGCAAGCTTTTCATTGGGATAGGGGTCGTATGCTATCACTCGCATGCCAAAGCCTAAGCATATGTCTATGAATGCCTGTCCTATCTTTCCTGTGCCGATAACTCCCGCAGTCTTGCCGTGAAGGTCAAAGCCTGTGAGATTTACTATGCTGAAATTGAAATCGCGAGTGCGCAGATACGCCTTGTGTATCTTTCGGTTCAGCATTAAAAGCAGCGCCATGGCATGCTCCGCTACCGCATAGGGCGAATACGCGGGGACTCGCAGCACTGCCATTGTCCGCTCCGCATAGCGGATATCCACGTTATTATAGCCTGCGCAGCGCATGACTAGCGCCTTTACACCCATGCCTGTCAGCAGATCTATCACCTCGCGATTGACCGTATCGTTCACAAACGCACACACCGCCGCACAGCCTGCCGCAAGACGAGCTGTCTTCGGAGTGAGCTTATCCTCATAGTAATTTATCTTATAGTCCTTGTTCAGCTTGTCAAAGCTTTCAATGTCATAGGGCTTTGCGTCGAAAAATGCTATCTCTTCCATAGTATGCTCCTTGATAAAACGTTATTGATGATATTATGTACACCAAAAAGTAAATTATACGAAAAAACGGAAACAGATGATGCTTCATCCGTTTCCGCTTTAGATGCTTTTATCTGTTCTGATTGCTGGTGGTAGTAGTGGGCTGCTCGCCGCCGACAAGATCATCGACTGCGTTTGCTGCTCCGGTCACTGCATCGTCAACCATATTTGCTCCGTCCTGTACAATATCTCCTGCTGTATGGCCTACTTCGCTTACTGCATTTCCGACATTGTCCGCCGCATTCTCGATAATACCATCACCGTCTACATCGGTGCCTGTTTTATGAGTGGTGGTGTTGTTGTTATTACCAGCTGCCGACTGACCTGTGGTCTGATTCTGTGCCTGTGACGTTGCTGCTCCGCCGTTGTTTCCGTTGGTATTGTTCTTGTTTGAACCGCAGGCGGTCAGTGATAATGCAAGCACACCGAGCATACACATTGCCGCCGCAATTTTTGATTTTTTAAGCTGCATATGATAACTGCCTTTCTTGCAGGTTTCTGCCGCCTGCAAATTTATGTCAGCACTGTGCACCGATTTCTCAATGCACAGCACCGACCATTGTTCTTTTGTCCTTTGTTTTGCAAACCCTTTCGGCAGACGGCAGCTTTACGTCCGCTGCAGCTTAACTCATAATAGCTTCTATCATTTCGTTATAGCTTTCGGGAATGTATCTGTATCCGCTGTCGTCTACGGTAATAATATAACACTCTCCACTGGGATTATACCACTCTTATGAATTGGAAATTTTTTATACGAATGTCACAGAACTCAGATAATCCAGAGTGTTTTCATAGCAGCTAAGTATCTGAAATGAATAGTAATATGGCTCTTTCGGTTCCTCATTGCCTTCTGCATTGTAATCGACACTTATCTTTATTGTGACGTAATCCGTAAGCTCCAAAGAATCAGCATAGTCCTCAGATGACATATTATTTATATCCTTAGTCAGGCACTCCTTAAGCTTCGGAATAAAATCCTTTGGAATACTGGACGTTTTCTCATATGGATAATACCTGTTGTTATATGTCGAGTCAAGACTGTTTTCTATGCAGATATACACTCTCTTACAGTCCAGCGTATTGCTTATGGCTTCTATTTTTTCTGCCTTTATCTCGTCGACAGTTTCCAGCGGCAGCAGCATTTCAAAGGCAGGCTCATATATATAATACTCTCTTGTTCTGACAGCACCGCTTTTATAGGTGTATTTTATCTTGATGTACTCCACCGAACCCTCTGGCTCCATGCTGTTATGTATTTCAAGCTGCTTTTTATGTGCGTTGATTATTGTCTGTATATTCTGCTCGTCCTCAAAGCGATAATTTCCGCTGAGGCTGCCCACATAGCCATAACCGTTATACTTCACAAGCTCTGCACACTTTATCTCCCACGCCTCGGGAACATTGTTTACCGCTCCGAAAAAGCCCGTATTTACCGTGGTGAAATACACGATGAATATCCCCTGCATCACTGCGATGTATTTTAACAGCGATATATGGAGCTTTTTCACTCCCCTGTTGGATATGCTGTCCATTATCAGGAATATCACCGCCGTGATTATGATGATAGGCGCAAGCTTAGCGTCGATCATGTCCAGGAATGTACAGGTCAGCATCATTAGGCAGACCATTACAACGTAATAGAAAGTCTTTGAAACAAATATCTTCCCCGTCTGCTCAGCCTTTCTGCGACGGTACAGCTTGAGTCCGCAGAAAACCAACAGCACTGTGAATGCAAGACATCTTATTATCCAGAAGCCGAAGGAATATACCGAAAAAAAGGAATCGCTTTCTGCAACATGATCTATGTTTTCAAACGCTGACATATACAGCCCATACAGCGCTCCTGCAGGCGATGTACAGCTAAACAGCTGGTTTATCAGCGTATCGCCTGAAAGACTGAAAACAAGTCCGTAGCCGTTCTCTTCCACTAACACAAACAGGCAGGCATATATCACGGGCAGACAGAAATTTGCTCCCATTCCATATACTGTGGTCTCAAATTTGCTGCCGCAGAAGCTCATGGTCAGCACAAACAGCGTGTAGAACATCAGCATGATGATAAATCCGCCAATGATGAGCTTAACCGCCAGCGGCAGGAAATCCGCAAATATCTGCTGCGACGGTTCAAGCCATTTATCTATCACAACATGTCCCACAGTAATAAGTATAAGCGATATTATCTGACAGATAATATAGGGGCCAAGATAAAGCGTCAGCCCTGACAAGAATCCGGCGAAATAGCGCCCGTCCGCTGTCAGCGGCAGCGAGTATTCCATATCTACCAGCTTTTTGTCGTACAGGTGGGAAAAGCTTCCCATTGCAATATATACTCCCGTCACCACGGCAACAAATGTGCCTATCACTGCTATGAGGATATATATCGTATTGTCCGACGCGTCAAAGACCGAATTGAATTTTTCCAGTCCCTTAGTGTCGATGTTTTTCATGATGATACACTCGGATATCACATGTATCAGAAACAGTGGCAGTCCGATAAAATTCATGAACAGCGCCAGCACTGCGTATTTCATGTTCCGCTTTGCAAGCATTTTTCCGTAATGCACCGCAGCTGGCGGCTTTTTCGCCACTCTGACATTAGCTTCAACAGCTTCCGTCATATATCATGACCTCCATTCTATGAAATTATACTTTCGATTATGTCATTGTATTTTTCGGGGATATACATATCAGTACCTCCGTCAATGCTTATCGAATAATAGTCCTTGTCGGGGATATAATAATTTACAGCATCGGACGCTATTTCCGCAAGCTCTTCAAGCTCTGTTTCCGAAAGGTCGGCTATGTGGATATCCTTGGGATGAATATTGCTGTATTCATAATGATTGCCATAGTTGTCGGGATCGTATATCACAGCAACGGTTTCCGAAGCACTCCAGCTCTTACTTACGGGGATCCTGTATTCGGCAGTCACTCTCCGCAGCTCTATGCCGTCAAGGGCGGCAATATCCGCGGCTGTGTATTCTGCATTATAGGGCTCAATACCATAGGAACTTAGATATTCAAGGGTCTTCGGATAGGCTTCCGTTATCGTATAGACCCCATAATACGCTCCCGAGGGAGAAACATAGCTCTTATCGTCAAGATAGCCCGTTCCTATACTCAACACATCGTTTCCGAAGCCGTGTCCCGAATAGTCATCTATCGTCATGGCATTTATGTCCTCGGTCAAGCACTCTGTGAGCCTTTGAGCAAAGTCCTCGGAATAGGTATTTTTATTCAGATTGGGATAATTTTCCGTTCCATGTGAAGCAATACACAGACCCTTATCCTCCACAGTGGTTTTCAGCGCTGCCAGCTTCTGCTCCTTCATCTCATCGGAGACCTCCAGCGGCAGCAGCTCTTCATATGCGCTGTAATATACGTCGTAATAATCCCTTTTTACCTCCGCTCCGTTCTTCATTGTATATTTTATTCCGATGGAATAGCCCGCCCTGCCCGAATCTATCGAGGCATTATACTCGTCCAGCTGCATGGTATGAGCGTCCGTTATCCTTCGGATATTGTACTCGTCCTCGAAGCGGTATGTCCCGGTATACCAGTCAGTGCTGTAATATCCGTCATAATCTACAAGCTCGGCGGACTTTATTTCGCCTGCGTCGGGAACATAGTCCTCCGCTCCGAAATAGCCTGTTTTATCCGTTATCAGATATCCTCCAATGAGCACAACCATTATCACAGCATATTTCAGAACAGCACTCTTCAGCCTGCTTATCCCACGGTTTGATACGCAGTCCATTATCAGGAACACAGCTGCAGTTACTATTAACGTTGGTATGATGCCTGTGCTGCTCTCCGATACAAATACGCTCAGTATCATCATCAGGCAGAACATTACAAAATAATAGAACGACTTCGATATAAACGTTTTTCCTGTCTGTTCCGCAGTTCTGCGACGATAAAGCCTGTATGCGCAGAATATCAGCAGCGCTGTCACAGCAAGGCACTTTATCAGCCAGAAACCAAAGGAATAAACCGAGAAAAATGAGTATTCCCCCGCAGCACCACGGATAACAGTGTAGAACGCTCTGTCCCAATTCTCGGGGTACAGCGTCAGATACAGTCCGCATATCGCTCCTATGGGCGAGGTACAGCCAAACAGATGATTTATCACTGTATCGTCCGATAGCCTGAACACAAGTCCGTAGCTTCTTGACGTTATCAGCCAGTAAATACAGAAGTATATCACTGGCAGACAGAAATTTGCTCCCACGCCATATGCACCCGTTTCAAATCTGCTGCCGCAGAAGCACATTGTCAGCACAAACAGCGTATAGAACATAACCATGATGATAAGCCCGCCGAATATCAGCTTTATGCACATTGGCGTGAAGCTTGCAAATATCTCCGCCTGCAAACCACCTACCCATGTGTCCACGGTAAGCCGCCCTGCCAGCAGCAGAATCAGCGATATCATCTGACAGAATATGTAGGGCAGCGTATACGTTAAAAGTCCTGACAGATAGCCTGCGAGAAATCGCTTATTCGCTGTCAGCGGAAGCGAATATTCCATGTCCACTCGCTGCTTGTCGTACAGATGCGAAAATGAGTTCATTGCAATGAACACGCCCGACAACACTGCCGCTATCGTGCACCCTGCCGCAATGAATACATATATCTCATCGGTAATGCCAAATACCGAAACGATATAGTATGTATTCTCGTCGATGAACCACCCGGGAGTATTTGCTCTTATCTGAAAAGCCTTCGCTAGCACTGCTATGAGAAACATCGGCAGCCCCAGAAAATTCATGCACAGTGCAAGTATCCCGAATTTCATATTTCTTTTTGCCAGCGACAGCCCATAATGCACTGTCGCCGAGCTTATTTTGATAGTTTCTGTCATATATTAATTCCTCCGTTTATGAGTTCATGGTTTCTGCAATGTCGTTCGCAGCTTCGGAAACGCCTGCCATAATGTCTTCCGATAAAATGCCTTGAGAATCAAGATAACCGATGGCTTTTTTGTGGTTTCCCGTTATCGTATAGCACATATATGCTGGTCCGTTTTCGATTAATGAATCAATCTCCGAATAATTTGCATAGATATTTACATAATAAGAATCCTCTTCATAGCCTTCGCAGTCCTCTGAGGTCATGGCTAATATGTCCTCGGTCAGACAGTCTAAAAGTCCTGCCGTGAACTCATCAGTGAAAATATCCTTATTGTTTTCAGGCTCAAGTCTAATATTTTCTTCTGTCGCACCACAGAATATTACAAGAGTATAATCATAATTATTTAAGGTATTGGTCAGCGCCTCTATCTTCTGCTTTTTGACCTCGTCCGTATATTCGAGCCTCGTCAGTTCTTCATATACGGAACTGTATGGTTCTGAATACTGTCTTTCCATGGTCCTGCCGTTTTTATAGGTGTACTTTATGCCGAACCACTCTGCAGGCAGTACGGCTGCTGCGTAATCATCATGAAAGCTCAGCTGCTCGGCATGGAGCTCGGTTATCCTGCGGATATTATCCTCGTCCTCAAAATGATATTCGCCCACGTATTCTCCGTTCCCGACGAGATAGTGATCATAGCCCATGACCTCCGCATATGCTATCTCAGACACCTCGGGCACGCTGTTTACCACGAAAGAATCCATCGCCTTCACCGAAACGAAATACACTGCCGCCACTCCTGCCATGACTGCGGCATATTTTACAAATGCCGGAAGCAGCTTTTTTATGCCCTTGTTAATTACGCAGTCGATAATAACGAACACTGCCATAGTCACTATTATTTTCGGTGCTGTGCCCGTTCTCATATAGTCCATGAACAGCCATACCGCCGCCATAATGCTGAACATTGCTACATAGAAAATAGGTTTGGAGATAAATGATTCACCTGTCTGCTCCGCTTTTCTGCGACGGTACAGAAGCAGTCCGCATACGAACAGCAGCCCAATGAACAACAGACATTCCAAAGCCCAGCCATCCATCGAATTAATCGAAAAGAAGGGGTATTGCTCCTTGGCAGGAGGCTCACCGACGTATATTATCGTCTGCGGATACATCACCAGTACATATAGTTTATACAGCACTCCTATGGGAGAGGTAAAGCTGAACAGCCTGTTGAGAAATGTGTCCTCTATAACATCATAGACCAGTCCGTATCCGTATTTATCCATTATCTGATATATGCAGACGAAAAGCATCGGCATAAACAGGTTTGCAGCTGCACCGTAAATACCTGACTCAAATTTGGTGCCACAGAAACACATCGTCAACACGAACAGCGTGTAGAACATCACCATGACAATAAGTCCGCCAACTATCATTGCTTTACAATACGGGATATATTCCGCAAACGGGTCAGCGTCCCTCTTCACATCAATGGTATTTATTCCGACGATCATCAGTATCACCGAAACAATCTGACTTAATATATATGGAAGAATATACACCGCAAGCCCTGAAAGATAGCCTGAGATATAGCGCTTTTCAGTCGTCATCGGAAGCGAATATTCCATGTCCGAAAAGCGCTTGTCGTACAGGTGAGCAAAGGAATTTATTGCGATATATGCTCCCAGAAATATTACGATAACTGCACTGATGAGCGCTGTCAACTGATATATCTCATCAACATATTCCGAAAGATAGCTATAATCATTCGAATTGGAGGAACACTCTGCCAGCGCCGCAATAAGCGACAGCGGAAGTCCCAGCAGACTCATGCACAGCACAAGTATGCTGTATTTCATATTCCGTTTTGCAAGAGTGAACCCGTAATGAACCGCCGCAGAGCTACTCCTTTTCGATACCGTTTGCGTCATAGCCGAGAACCTCCATTTCGTAAATGAATATCTCCTCCAGCGTCAGAGGAATAACATCAAAAAGTACAGGAGAGAATGGCTCTATCTTCTTTTTGATATCCTCCTCGCTGCCACGCATTATCATATAGTAAATGCTGCCGCTGCGCTCAAAATGGAGAAGCTCTTCACACTGAAATTCCTCACGGGTATGCTCCTCGGGGAAGGATACCTGTATCTTATGTATATCGCCCTTAACAGAGTCAAGCTCACGTGAGAAGATAATCTTCCCCTGATGCATGAGCGCAGCCGTATCGCAGACCTCGTTTATCTCCTTTAAATTGTGGGAGGATATGACTACAGTAAGCTTTCGGTCAAGCATGGCGTCTACCAGCATATGCTTGACGATTATCCTCATGGTGGGGTCAAGTCCATCAAAGGCCTCGTCTAAGAGCAGATATTCCGTACAGCAGGAAAGTCCCACGATGACCACTGCCTGACGCTTCATGCCCTTTGAGAACGTATCCAGCTTTTTGTTTTCGGGAAGCTTGACGGTCTCCACCAGCTTTTTATATATTTCCTCGGAAAAGTTGGGATAAAAGCCCTTGTAATAATCCTTCAGCCCCTTGAGAGTGAACGAGCCGAATTGCACTGTTTCATCGTTGACGAAAAACACACGTCTTTTCTGTTCCTCGTTGTTGTACACAGCTATCCCGTCCAGCTCCACCGTGCCTCCGTCAGGAGAATATATCCCCGTCAGAAGCCGCAGCAGTGTGGATTTGCCTGCGCCATTGGAGCCTAAAAGACCAAATGCTGTGCCCTCTGGGATAGTAAGGGTCACATCGTCAAGAGCGGTAAAGTCTCCGAATTTTTTCACTGTATTTTTAAGTTCGATCATTTTTTATTTCCTCCATTCTCCTGATAAGGTCCTCCGTAGAAAGACCTGCTCTGAAAGCATTTCTGACTGCAATATCGAAAGCCTCAAAGGCCTCCTCCTTTAATTTTTCCGTGATGATGTCCGCCGCATAGCTGCCACGTCCCGGAACTGTGTAGATTATCTTTTCCAGTTCAAGAGTCTGAAAAGCCTTTGTCACAGTGTTCGGATTCACGCCTAACGTCTTGGCAAGCTCACGCACGCTGGGCAGCTTTTCTCCCGGCTTTATCTCGCCGTCGAGTATCATGTTCTTTATGCCGCTGACGATCTGCTCAAATATCGGCACCCGGCTCTGGAGATCTATCATATACAAGCTTATCGCTCCTTTCTAACTGTACTATATTGCCTAATACAGTTATATCACTTTTAACATACTTTGTCAAGGGAAAATAAAAAAATGCAGATGATTTGGAACAATGCTTAAAAATCATCTGCAAAAATTGTGTGTTTTATGGTAATTATACCCCCTCGACAGAGGTCACTGTTTCTTGACATATTTTGCTGTACATGATATAATGTGATAAAGCAAGCATGCTGCGGATTTTTCATTTTTGAAAAAAATATCGCGGCAGGCTGTGATATAATGAAAATGACAAAAGGCAGAAACATTCAATTTGAAACGAAAATCCATAAAAGGAAGGTAATTTAAAATGTTCTGTAACAAATGCGGTACCAAGCTCCCCGATGACAGTCTGTTCTGTTTAAAATGCGGTGCAAAGCTGCCTAAGCTTGAAGATGAACCAAGCAATGACTTTGATGATTTTGACAGCTCCGGCAATGCCGACAGCGCTGATGACTATGTTTTTCCCGACGATGATTCCATTGACTTTGATTTTTCCGATGACGATTCAAATGACTATGATTTTCCCGATGACAATTCCAATGACAATGAGTATGTTTTTTCCGACGACAGCATAATCGAAGAGAAAATCTCCGAGCCTGTAAGATCTGTAAAAAGACCGTCCCGCATTCCCGAAAATGCGGTGGTCATTCCAACAGAAATAATGGAAAGCAAAAATATCTCAAAAAAAACGGCATGGTTTGAACAGCACAGTGCAAACGGAGTATACACCTTTGAAAATGGCATTCAGACAATAAGTTATCTTACTGACGACGATTTTTTTTATGAGGGTATTATTGCAAAAAGCATAAAAGAGATATATCTTCCGGATTCGGTAGACACAATCGGAAACAACGCATTTGGATATTGTTCATCAATGACAAACATTTTCATTCCGGATTCGGTCACCGAGATTTGCGTCCTGGCATTTACCAACTGCATATCAATGACAAGTATTTCCATTCCCGATTCAGTCAAAATAATCGGAACCAAAGCATTTTCGGACTGCACATCACTGAAAAGCGTAACTCTTCCAAAATCAGTTACTAAAATCAGCGATGGAACATTTTGTTTCTGCACTTCACTGAAAAGCATAACCATTCCCGATTCGGTTTCTGAAATCTGTTCTTGTGCATTTGCCGACTGCGATGCACTGACGTCCATTACCATTCCCAGATCGGTGAAAATAATAGCAGGTGATGCATTTATAAATTGTACGTCCTTGAAAACTATCTACCTTCCGAAAAACTGCAGAATAAAGCAAATTTCAGGAGAAGGAAATGGATTCAGAGAATCATTTGAATACTGCTATGCAAAAATAATCCGTTACTGATATGCATACATAACACAAGCCGCAGATAGGGATCATCTTCCTGCCTGCGGCATTTTTTCATATTCAAAAGGTTATCACAGCATATGCGCACGCAGCTCTTCGCCGCTCTGTGCGGAAAGATATGCGGGTGCTATATCAAATATGGTCTTGCAGCCTGTGCTGCCTTCCTTATTGAGCCTTGCAGCTGCTCTTGCAAACGCTACCAGTACACATGCTGTAAATTCAGGGTTGGAATCCAGCTTCAGGCTGTACTCGATAACATGCTTATGCTCATTCTCTGCGCCTGTTGTGCCTGTTCTGATAACAAATCCTCCGTGAGGAAGTCCGCTGTGGTTTTTCTTAAGCTCCTCCTCGGTGATGAAATGCACCGTGGTATCATAATCGCTGAAATAGTTCGGCATATTCTTGATATCCGACTCGATCTGTGCAAGATCAGCTCCCTCCTCGGGAACTACAAAGCACTCTCTTGTGTGCTTCTGACGGGTAGTGAGCTCAGGATTCTTTCCGCTTCTTGCAGCCTCCATTGCCGACTTCACAGGAACGGTGTACTGCTTTGCATCCTTGACGCCCTTTACTCTTCTGATAGCATCGGAATGTCCCTGACTTACTCCCTTGCCCCAGAAGGTATAATCTGCGCCGTTATTCAGGATAACATTGCTGTAAAGACGCTGTACCGAGAACATGCCAGGGTCCCAGCCTACCGAAATAACAGCTGTATTGCCGCCCTTCTTTGCAGCCTCGTCCACCTTTGCAAAGTGCTTCGGGATATTCGCATGGGTATCAAAGCTGTCGATAACATTGAACATCTCAGCAAGCATAGGAGTCTGCTCGGGAAGGTCCGTTGCGGAGCCTCCGCAGATTATCATAACATCAAGCTTGCCTTTCCACTGTGCAACATCATCAGCGGATACCACCTGTGCTCCGTTGACAGTCTTTACATCGGCAGGAGCTCTTCTTGTGAACACAGCCACAAGCTCGGTATCGGGATTCTGCTTTATCGCAAGCTCCACTCCCTTGCCAAGATTTCCATAGCCGTAAATTCCAATTCTGATAGACATAATAAACTCTCCTTTATCTTATCGCCGCAGATTCCCTGTGCGGCATATCATACCGGGTCGTATTGCAATTACAGTTTTATTCTATCAGATTTTTCACGATTTGTCAATAGTTTTTGCAGGATTTCTTACAGGGAATTTCAAAAATATATCACTGAGCCTGACATCTTCTCTCCTTTATTTCCTTTATATTCCTGCTTTATATACTCAATTAGTTTATCGTTCAGTGTCGGCGTGATGTGCAGCCATTCTACTCGCCGAATTATTGACATGCAAAAAGCATCAGCTGCCCGCCACGCCCTAAGCATGGCAGGCAGCCTGTCATTTTACTTAAAAATATCGTTTAGAGTATTGTACCGTCCGCCAGTTTTGGTAACGACAATTACTCTGTCGCCATTCCTGATGACGCTTTCACCGTCGGGAATGATAGTCTCACCATTTCTGATTATAATTGCGATAAGCACGTCCTTATTGAGCTTGAAGGATGGCGATGCAAATGGGATATCCAGCATGCGGCAGTTATCGTATGCCATGAACTCGATAGCTTCTGCGCCGCCGTTGGAAATAAGGCGCAGCTGTCCGATATCGTCGCCCTTTTCGTTGTAGAACGCCACGTTTCTGATAAATCCAAGTATGCGCTCCACCGCAGCTGCTGCAGGTGATACCGTTATCTGATTTTCCGCCTTGTTCAGCAGCTTCTCATACTGTGGTGAATTTACTCTCGTGATTATGGACCTTACTCCACAGGACCACGCAAACAGCGAATTTACAAGGTTCCTGTCGTCCTCGCCGGTCAGTGAAACACAGACGTCCACGTTTTTCATATTCTGCTTCATAAGGGAATCTGCGTCATTTATGCAGGATATCTCCGCATAGGGAAACAGCTCCGTAAGTCTGCGGCATCTTGCCATATCCCTGTCAATAATGGTGAGGGACTTTTTCTTTTCGGTAAGGCGGCTTGCCAGATAATATCCCGTTGTTCCGCAGCCTATCATCAGCACTCTGTCTGCAGCTGTCTCGGGCAGTCCCAGCTTTTGAAGTATTCCCTTGACAGAGCTTTTCTCGGAGATTATCTCGATCTCATCGCCTGCCTCAAGGACAAATCTACCGTCAGGGATAAATATTTTCTTGCCACGACGGACTGTTCCAATAAGCATCTTTCCGCCGAAAAACTTCTTTACCTCGATCATTGAGCTGCCATCAAGGACTCCCCCGCTCTCAACAGAGGTCTTGAACATTACCGCGCTGTCGCCAAACAAAGCATCAGTCTTTACCTTGCCGGGCAGACCTATCTGCATTTCGATTTCCTCAGCTGCGGCACGTCTCGGATTGATGATGTAATCAATGGACGCCAGCCTGCGGAAATACTCGGTATCCTCCGCCATATCGGGCAGGTGTATCAGCGCAGAGGAATATCTCGTTCCGATATCCTTTGCTATCATGCAGCACATGATATTTATCTCGTCAATGGGAGTGAGTGCCACGATAACGTCCGCAGTATCTGCTCCCGCCTTCATAAGCACGCTTCTTGAAGAACCGCTGCCGCATACTCCGTTTACATTGTACAGGTCGGTGGCCTTGTCTATCTCAGCCTTGCTGCTGTCGATAACTGTCACATCGTATTCGGAATGGTCCGAAAGCATTTTTACAAGAAACGAGCCGATACTGCTCATTCCGACAATAATAATTTTCATTTTACCTTGCTGCCTCGCTTTCTTTTCTCAGTCTTAATGATTTTCTGCGTTCGATATGCTGATATACCACCTTCGTGGTAAGTCCCTGAACTATTGTAGTGAAGAATATGGTCGCATAGGCAAGGTTTACAGCGATAAGATATTCCTCACTGCCGAGGAACTCCGCCGTGCTCATTGCAAGGGCCAGCGAAAGTCCGCCCTTAAGTCCCGTCCATGTCATCAGCGACGAATACTCCGCAAGATTATAGTTCCCGGGTATCTTATTCCTACCGTTGATAACTCCCGCCGTGAATACTCCCACAAATCTGGAAGCAAGCCCGATGATAACAGCTGCGGGAATGATGAACGGCAGATATTCGCTTGCCTTTGCATTTAGCAGCGACAAGCCTATCATTACAAACAGCACTGAATTGAGTATCTCCTCCGCCGCGTCCCAGAAGCTGCGATAGGTTCCTTCAGGGTCTGTGACGCTTATGCTGTCGTACTTCTTGTCGGACATATAGGAGAAGTACATTCCGCATACCACCGACGCGATTATCCCTGAAAATCCACATTCCTCGCAGATTGCATAGCAGAGCGATACGTCAAGGAGACTAATGATTATCCTCGTAACGGGACTTTTCGTCACCGTCATGAGCCTGAACAGCAGAAATGAAACTACAAAAGCTACTGCAAGGGCTCCCAGCACCTCCTTGAGCATGACAAAGAGGAAATTTTCCTCGCCGCTGCGGCTCACAATGCTCTTCACGAACACGAAAAGCGCTACACCTGTACCGTCGTTAAAGAGGGATTCGCTTTCGATGACCGAGGTCACGTTCTTGGAAAGTCCCAGCTTATTGAGTATGCCCGTGGCTGCAATGGGGTCGGTAGGAGAAACTATG
>CAMEYZ010000020.1 GCA_945947715.1 uncultured Clostridia bacterium
CAGCCGATAAATAGTAAATGATATTAAATAAGACAGTCGGTCATTCGGCTGTCTTTTTTATTGTGCGATTTGCATACTATTTGGCGATAATAAAAAAATAATTTTGGCAGATATACAAAAATATAGATAATCTGTTGACAAATACTCCTCATAGGTGTATTATATAAGTATAGTAATCATATCAATAAACTATGTAATCCATATACGGAACATTCGGGAGGTAATTAATATGTCAAAGGTATATAAAAGCACAACAGAGCTTATCGGTAATACTCCGCTTCTTGAGGCGGTGAATATCGAAAAGGAGCTGGGACTGGAAGCCACAGTTCTTCTTAAGCTGGAATATCTCAATCCCGCAGGAAGCGTTAAGGACAGGATCGCTTATGCAATGATAACCGACGCTGAGGAAAAGGGTATCCTTAAGAAGGGCTCTGTTATCATCGAGCCTACATCGGGAAATACTGGTATCGGTCTTGCAGCTATTGCAGCTGCCAAGGGCTATAGAACAATACTTACAATGCCCGAAACAATGAGCGTTGAGAGAAGAAATATACTTAAGGCTTACGGTGCAGAGATAGTCCTCACCGAGGGAGCAAAGGGCATGAAGGGTGCTATTGCCAAGGCGGAGGAGCTTGCTAAGGAGATCGATGGCGGCTTTATCCCCGGACAGTTCAATAACCCCGCAAACCCTGAGATGCATAAGAAAACCACAGGCCCCGAGATCTGGAACGACACCGACGGAAAGGTGGATTTCTTCGTTGCAGGTGTCGGCACAGGCGGAACTATCACAGGTGTGGGCGAGTATCTTAAATCCCAGAATGCAAATGTCAAGGTGGTAGCAGTTGAGCCTGCGGATTCTCCCGTGCTTTCCGAGGGCAAGGCAGGTCCTCATAAGATACAGGGCATCGGAGCAGGCTTTGTTCCCGATACGCTGAACACAGGCGTGTATGATGAAATAATCCCCGTAAAGAATGAGGATTCCTTCACCACAGCAAAGCTTGTTGCTAAGAAGGAGGGCGTACTCGTGGGAATTTCCTCCGGTGCGGCACTTCATGCAGCTATTGAGCTTGCAAAGCGTCCCGAAAACAAGGGCAAGACCATTGTTGCGCTTCTCCCCGATAGTGGCGACAGATATTATTCCACTCCGCTGTTTGTAGAATAATAACAGAAATCAGAAAAAAGCTAAGGTGCAGAGTCTGAGGGCTCTGCACCTTTTTTGTATCATAATATTTAGTGACAAATACTGTTCCAGCAGCAATCTCCGCATATTTCAGAACGCTTTCCCGCCGAAAGGATATTATCGCGGACAAGCTTTTCAAACTCCGAATAGCGGAGAGTATCTCCCTCGTACAGTTCGCACAGTGCAAGTACGCTACTGTCATAGCAGCCCACCTTATCCCGTGAATCGCAGAGGTGCTCCTTATTGTGGGGGCATTTTCTGCAGATAATGTCCTCGGAGATGGTCAGCGTGATATGTGGGTCCTCCCGTTTCAGCATGTCGATGATGCTTGTCATATTCTCGGTGAAGGCCTCATCATAGCCCTTCCCCCTGAAAAAGGCTATGCACATTCCATGGTGTGGCCGCAGCTTACAGCTTTGCATATTTTCCTACTCTGTTTGAGATGAGTATAGCAAGTGCAATCTTGATAAGGTCGGGAATGATGAAGGGGAACACACACCAGCCCAGTGCGGTCACAAGTCCGATAGCGCCGCTGCTCTGAGCGTATACTATCATAAACCATGCAGTCCCGAAGGCATAGCAGAGGATAAGTCCCAGTACCATGGAGATTATCATGGTTACGAGGTTCGTGCCAAATTTTGCGGTGATGAGCCAGTAGACAAGTGCGGAGATAAGAAATCCTATGATATATCCGCCCGTGGTTCCGAGAATAACGCCGAAGCCGCCTGAAAAGCCCGCAAATACGGGGATTCCGATAGCTCCTAAGAGGATGTAGGTAAGTACGGCGAAGAAGCCTCTTTTGCCGCCCAGTATTCCCAGAGCGCAGAACACTCCGAAGGTCTGGAGGGTAAAGGGAACGGTGGTGGGAATAGATATCCACGAGCATATGGCGATAAGCACGGCAAACATTCCGATGAATGCCAGCTCCTTAACTGTGAATATGGGCTTTTTTTTGTTGTTTTCAGTAATTGCAGTTTCTGACATGATAATTTCTCCTTTTTTCATGCATCAAATTTTTAATACAACATAATTATACCATAAAAAAATGATTTGTCAACATTTTGATTTTCATAAAGGTGACAATCTGTTTTTTCTGAAAAACCATGATAAAACGGCGCAGAAACGCAAATAATACAGATATGGTCTGAAAAGGGTCATTTGTAAATTTTTTTTGAATTTCAAGGAGAAGGGCAGCTATGACAAAGAAAAGAGCAGCACTTATCGGAGCAGCATCGGGACTATTAAACGGACTTTTCGGTTCAGGGGGTGGTATCATCGCGGTGCCAATGCTGGAGAAGAGCGGCGAGGAGCCGAAAAAAGCTCATGCGGAAAGTCTGGCGGTGATACTTCCGCTGTCAGTGGCTTCAGCGGCGGTATATCTGTTTAGAAACGGAGATATCCTGAGTGGACGGGATTTGTGGATAATTCCCGCAGGCCTCGCAGGAGCGGCGCTTGGAAGTGTATTTATGAAAAAGCTTCCCGTGGCGATATTAAAGAAAATATTCGGGGTGCTGCTGATAATATCGGGAGCGAGGATACTTTTCCTATGATATACGCGGCAGCATTTCTGACGGGCTTTCTCTCGTCGCTGGGAGTGGGTGGGGGAGTTATCCTTATTGTGTATCTGACTGTCATCGCAGGAGTTGACCAGCTGACTGCTCAGGGGATAAACCTGATATTTTTTCTGCCAATAGCTCTGCTGGCGGTGATAATTCACCGGAAAAACAAGCTGATAGATATAAAAAAACTTATCCCCGCCATGATAGTGGGCAGCATTTTTTCCGTGGCGGGAGCATTTGCTGCGGAGCTTATCGGCGGCGAGCTGCTGCGGAAGGGGTATGGGATATTTGTTATTATCCTTGGGATAAGGTCTCTGTTTCAAAGAAGCGAAAAAAATTCTCCCTGGGAAAGGACCTTTCCCAGGGAGAATAAGTAGCCATATTTTATCAGTAGTCGATACCCATAACGGTCATGAGGTCTTTTTCGATGTTTTCGCCCATAGCGTCCAGTTCCTCATCGGTTATATCGAGGAAATCCTTGTCTGCGGAAACTACGGGAATGGGGTCCTTTGCAAATCTCACGCTGACAGAGGTACCGTCCATAAGATCCTCACCCTCGGAAGAGGTAATGCTGTCAAGAGAAATTGCCGCGCCATTTGAATCGCTTGTCACGGAGCCATTTATGGAAACAGCCTCTTCATCAACATTTGTGAATACCAGTGAAAGTGCACCTGTATCCTTAACGTATGTAAGGGAGGAATGTGCAGTCTTGACTTCTCCGTCCTTTTCGGTCAGAGAGTATACAGAGTTCCAGACTGTAGTTCCGTCGGTAGTAGCTCCCTTGAAGAAGTCGGCATTGAAGCTTTCAGAATCGCCGTTTTCGGAGATTTTAAGGTAAAGAGACAGCTTGTCGGATTTTTCAGGATTTACTCCGAATATCAGCTCGCTGAGGATATCAGCCGTATCATCATCGGAAGTAAAGCTTCCGCGGAGGGTCATGGACATGAGCATGTGAGTCTTGCTGTTGATATTGAAGTCAAGGGACATTTCCGCATCAAGACTGTCACGGAGCTGCTGTTCAAATTCCGTCCATTCCTCTTCGGTGTAATAATCGGAGTAGCTTTCTTTGTAAAAGTCTGCCATGATATCGTCGAAGAGAGCGCTGTCTATGGAATAGGTTATAACGTCTGCCTTGACGTCCTCACCGTCAACGGAGATATCCGATGTCATAGAAGTAACGCCTATGCGGTCGATATAATCGTCATATTTTCCGTTATCGGCGGGATTATCCTTCTCCGTTTTGTTTATCTCGGCCTTTATGGATTCCACCGCTTCCTTGATACTGTTAATGGTATCCTCATCGAGAGCGTAATCGCTGCCCGAATCGGCGCGGAAAATGGAGTAATCAAGCTTATCCGAGAAGGTGTCCAGGTCAACGAAGTAAGCATAATCGGAAGTAGGGCCGTTAACCGAAGCGGAAAGCTTCTGCTTGTCGGCAGAAAATCTCATATCAAGAGTGCCATTGTCGGAGGACATTGATAATCCGCCCAGCTGATACTCAGTAGAATCGGAGCCTGAGAAATAAATGGAATAGTCCATATCCTTTGAATCCACGGTGATATATGCCGCTCCCGACTCCAGAGCGGAGGCTACCTGTGCAGCGATTCCCAGCTCGTCGGGCTTGATGAGAGCCTTAGCGGTGTTCTTTGCCGCCAGAGCTACATATTTTCCCGGTTCTTCTTCCATAAGCTTTTTGTAGTTGGTGCAGCCAGTAAGAGAAAGTCCCAAAGCCGCAGCGGTCAACGCTGCCGAAGTCTTTTTCACTGTTCTGATATTCATGCAATAACCTCCTGAATAGTAATTGTCACCACAATGATACTATATATTCACCATTTTGTCAAGGTGCGTTTTATATTAAATTAACCGCAGATTCACAGCTTGGTTAGGCATAATTAATAATTATTCCTATTTTGTTGTTGACTTTTCGGAGATTTTGTGTTACAATAATCCTAAAGTATTCTGATAAGGAGCAGGAATGTAAAATGGCTCTTGCAAGCTTTAGTGAATTTAATGAAATGCACCTGTCCGTTTTACAGGAGCTGGGAAATATGGGGTCAGGCGGAGCTGCAACGGCTCTTGCCACGATGCTGAGCACGGCAACAGATATTTCTGTGCCCACTGTCCGCAAGATAGGAAAGCAGGATGCGGTGCGTCTTATCGGAGCACTGTGCGCAGGCTCTCACCCTCTGCTTATAAAGCTTGGCGGCGATTTCGGAGGATATATCCTTCATCTGCTGCCCTATGCGTATATGGAACGGGTGGTGCAGACCTACTTCCCCGATATCCCCGTAAAGTCTGCTGCCGATATCAACGAGATGACCGAGTCGGTCATAAATGAGACCGTCAACATAACCTCTGCGGCCTATGCAAACTCGTTGGCGGAGCTTTCGGGAATGTGCGTGGATATCTCAACTCCCGAACGGGTGACTGACATGGGAGCGGAAATTTTTACAATATATCCGCCAAATGAGGATACAATATTTTTTGTAAATAATTCAATAGTCATAAAGGACGCGGGCTGTACAGGAAACATGGTGTACTTCCCCGAGCTTAACAGCGTATGTGAAATGATGAACAGAATTGGAGTGCCCTGCTGATATGCGGGCGGCTCCTTTTTTGTGATATGAATAGAATAGAGGAATGAGCTTGTCAAGAATATACCCACTTTTTTCGTCCAGCAAAGGAAACTGTACATATATAGGAAATAAGACCGAGGGGATACTTATCGACTGCGGAGTCTCCTACAGCCGCATAAAAAATGCACTTGCCGACTGCGGCATCGCTGTGGAAAATGCCGTAAAGGCGGTGTTTATCACCCACGGACATTCCGACCATATCAGCGGACTGAAAACTCTTTCGAAAAAGCTTTCCGTGCCGGTATATGCCCGCAAACAGACCCTTGACAGTCTTATCGGCGAGGGGCATCTGACCGAGGGACTGGAAATGGACGGTGAGATAGCTCTGGGCAGCTGTACTGTCAGAGCCTTCTCCACCTCCCACGATGTGCCCTCCTGCGGATATCGGATAGATTTTTCCGAGGGGAGCTCCTGTGCAGTATGCACTGATCTGGGCTTTGTTTCCGAGGAGGTTGTGAGCAGTCTCAAAGGCTGCAAGGCGGTGCTTATCGAGTCAAATTATGATAACGAGCTGCTGAGCAGCTGTGATTATCCGGCATATCTGAAAAGCCGTATACGCTCCCGCAGCGGACATCTGTCAAATACGGACTGCGGTGCTCTCTGTGCAGAGCTTATCCCATACGGTACCGAAAAATTTATCCTGGGACATCTTTCGCGGGACAGCAATACTCCCGAAAGAGCGCTGTATGTCAATGAACAGCTGCTTACGGAAAAGGGATTCTGTAAAAATAGGGACTATATAATGACTGCCGCTCTTCCCGACGGACATGGAGAGTTTACGGCGTTCTGAAACAATTATATTCTGAAGGAGATATGATGAATGAGCAGCGCCAAAGAAAGGTTCGATGATCTCAACAGGAGACTGACCGAAGCGACAAAGGATATCACCTTTAAAAGCTATTTCCCCGCTTTGCTTTTTTTTCTCACCTTCGGGCTTATAGACCTGCTTTACTGTCAGTCGATACTGATAATGCCGAATTTCCCCGTTGAGCAGAGCATACAGCGGATGATAATGTCAAACATAATTGCACTTTCCTCGCTGGTGTTCATGTTCAGGAAAAAGCCCTCCGTCATCATATATTCGGTGATATCTGTGTTTATGCTGTGCTACGGCTTTGCGCAGCTGTGCTACAGTAATGCGGACAATACGCTGTTCAGGCTCAATGCGATATTTTCTGCCGGGGAGGGCGTGAAATATTTATCGGATATCCTGAAAAATATTCCCATAAGTACATACGTGTATTTCGTGGTGATACTGATACTGACGGCTTTGTCGGCTTTTCTGATACTGCGCTTTTCCGCAGAGCCCGAAAAGGGAGTCCCGAGGAAATTCAAGTATATAACCAATTCTGTCGTATTTGTATGCTCGGCAGCATTTGTGGCTGCGCTGCCGTATATCAAGACCTCGGATTTCGAGGACGGCAACGGCAGCTTTACGGCATATAATTACAGGAATTTTGTCAGCGCGGACAGCCTTTACCGCGATAACGACATTTTTATATATCTGCAGCGGGATATTATCTGTACGATAAAGCAGAGCGTTTTCCCGTCCGATAATACCGAAATGATAGCCGAATATTTTTCGGAGCGCGCCCCCCATGAGGACAACGATAAAACGGGGATATTCAAGGGAAAAAATCTAATAGTGGTGCAGATGGAAAGCCTTGATTACAGCGGCATCTCCGAGAAGAACTGTCCGAATCTGGTGAGGTTCATGAACGAGGGGATAAACTTTGAGAATTTCTATTCCTCCCGCTTCGGCGATACCTTCACCTTCGGCACCGAGATGACCGTGAACACGGGACTGTTCGCGCCCTCGGGAGCTTCGGTGACAAATGCGTATGAGGATAATGCATTTCCGTATTCGCTGCCGAATCTGTTCAGAGCAAAAGGGTATTCTGCCAACGAGTTCCATTTCAACACCCCCGATTTTTATAACAGAGGCGTGATGCACAAGACCTTCGGCTTTGAAAACTATATCCGGTACGAGGACTATGCGGAGAATAAGGCTCAGAATTTTGAGATAGACGATACGGTGGTCACCGACGACGGATTGTATAATAAGCTGACAGAAAGCGAACATTTTCTTGATTATATCGTGACCTACAGCGCACATGTGCCCTATTCGGAAAACGAGCTGTACCTGGAGGCGATAAGGAGACATCCGCAGCTGGCGGTTTCGGATAGTCAGGATGAAATGGCGTATTTCCGTGCGCAGGCGTCTCTGACGGACGATATGGCGGGAGCGCTCGTGAGCCGTCTCGAAGAGGACGGACTTCTGGACGATACTGTTATCCTGTTTGTGACCGATCACTACTGCTCCGACCTGGTAGAGCATTCCGACCAGGACGAGCTGGTCTCGAATACGCCCTGCTTCATTTATGCCAAGGGAATAGAGCCTGAAACTGTTGAAAAGGTATGTGGTACTGCTGATATCCTTCCGACGATAGTGAATCTGTTCGGGCTGGGCAGCGTCGATAATTATCCGGGTCATGACATATTTGACGATAATTATGAGGGATATGTATACTTCCAGAATCTTGCTTGGATAAATTCTGATTATTTCTGCCGCAATGGCAGCATTATTGAGAATTATTGCGGCAGCGAGCCTGACAAGGACTATATAAATTCGATGGACGAGCTTGCCAAAAAACGCATGGAGGTAAATAACAGAATACTCTTTACCGATTACTATGCCGAGGAAAAGTCCGAATAAAGCTAAACAAATAAAAAATTTCAGCTGTGTATGCGGCTGGAATTTTTTTGTGCAGACGGTCTTCGGCTTGACTTTTTGGGCGGATTATGATATGATTAGCATATTGAATTGGAGGAATTATTTTATGCGATTTCTGTTTGTGGGAGATATTGTGGGAAGCCGGGGCTGCCACTTTGCAGCAGCAAAGGTGCCTGAGATAAGAAAGGAATACGGAGTTGATTTTGTCATAGTCAACGGTGAGAACTCTGCTGACGGAAACGGTATAACTCCCGCTTCCGCCGATATGCTTTCCTTTGCGGACGTTATCACTACCGGAAATCATGTTTTCCGCCGCAGGGAGATATATGATACTCTGAACGGAAACTGCAATATTATCCGTCCTGCAAACTATCCTGAGGGCGCGCCCGGAAGGGGAGTGTTTATCCTTGATATGGGAAGAGCGCGAATTGCTGTGATAAATCTTATGGGCACTATATTCATGGAGAGCTTGGATAATCCGTTTACGGTCATCGACAGCCTGCTGGAGGATATTGATACGCCGAATATCATCGTGGATATCCACGCCGAGGCTACCTCCGAAAAGAAGGCATTGGGACAATATCTGGACGGAAGGGTCACCGCAGTTATAGGAACTCATACTCATGTGCAGACCTCAGACGAGGTCATTCTGCCTAAGGGAACAGCGTATATCACCGATGCGGGCATGTGCGGAGCAGAGCTTTCTGTGCTGGGAGTGAAGAGCGAGATTATTATAAATAAGCTGAGAACTAAGCTTCCGAATAAATTTATTGAGTCGGAAAATCCTCCCTTTTTAAACGGCATAGTGGCGGAATTCGACGAAAAAGTCGGTAAATCTGCCTATATAAAACGTATTTTGATTAGATAAAACAGCGAAATGTTTTTGCAGCTATTGATTTTAATGCAAAATTGGAGTATACTTTGTGTAAAGGTATAACTTATCCTTTGCAGAGGAACTATTCCTCAAAACCAATCAGGGAGGTTAGCAAATGGAAGTCCTCAAGGTATCTTCAAGGTCAGTCCCCAATTCGGTGGCGGGAGCAATTGCCAGTGTTGTTAGAGACGAGGGCGCAGTTGAGGTCCAGGCTATCGGCGCAGGCGCTATTAATCAGGCTGTTAAGGCAATAGCTATCGCAAGGGGATATCTTACTCCGGTGGGAGTGGATCTGATCTGTATCCCAACTTTTGCAAATATCAATATCAACGGCGAAGACAGAACCGCGATCAAAATGATCTGTGAAAAACGATAATCAGAAAAGTCCCCGTTCACTGCGAACGGGGACTTGAATTTTAAAGCTTGATTATCTCCGAGGTCTCTCGGTCATAGACTGCGTTGGCTTTATGGGCATTTTTTACGTTCCCCTTTTTGGTGGTAATATTATCGGTTATGGTATTTGTGTAGTACATTCCGGTAATAATATTGTCAATGACGGGAGCGGCTTTTTTTCTGCGCTTGCTCATATCAGAGGAACCTCTTCAGAGAATCTATATACTGCTGCTCGCGGGAAAGCATTTCCTTTGCCTGCTTTGCCGCTTGGGGAGACAGATTTTTTGTGCCGTTTAGTGCCTTGTTGATGTCGATGATGCCCATGTTAGTGCCCTGTATCATCATCTCGGCGATGTGCTCGGAGCTGTTGTCACGGGCAAGCTCAAAGGCGATGCCTGCCTTTGACATGACCCGCTTCATTACGGGCAGCCGCTGAGGAATATTGCTGTTTCCGCGCATGCTGCTTGCCACGGCGTTTGATTCGTTATGATACATGTTCAGCTGCTTGTTGAGCTCCTTTTTCAGCTCGCCGTCGGATACCTTGGGAAGCACCTGTCTTATGGCATAGGTCCCCATGGCAGCGTTCTGATACAATGAGTTTTCAAGATTTGACTGTTTCATCGGTTTTGTTCTCCTTTCTTTTTTGTCGGGAGTTATCCCATAATTATTATTCCACACCGAAAATAAATATTAAAGGAAAATACATTGCAAAAAGCAAATAAATGTGTTATTATATAAGAATAGTATAAATTGCTGTCGGATATATGCCGATAACGAAACATCTGATCAACAGAAAGGAAAAGCTAATGAACAACTACTCAGGAACAAAGCCGGAATCATTTATCAAGCGTGTACTTAAGGGCTGGCTGTACTATGTTATGGGATTCGTTATGAATTTATGGCTGGTTACGGTAATGATGGCAATGGCTTCCGATTTTCTTATCGTTAAGTTTTTGCTTGGGATAGCCGCGCTGGTCATAATTGACGGACTGTTTTTCAATTTTGCATACAATGCGGCTCGGCGTGACCGTGAGCTGATAAAATTCCACGGCATGGAGCAGGATAAGAGTATGTCGTTGAAGCTGGCGCTGCTGGTGCCCATATTTGGATATATAATGTATATCTTACTGTTTCTGGTAAAGCTTGGCGTATTTGACGGGACTATTCTCGGACAGAACGGCTTTAACTATTATATACTGTTAAATCTTCACACGCTGCCTTGGATAGCCATGATAACCGATGGCAGGACCCTTGAATATCTCACCTGGGGAGGAATGTTCGGACTGCTGCTGATACAGCTCACCGAGCCTGCGACTATCGTGCTGACCTATGAGCTTACTTTGAGGGATGTTGACGTTAAGGAGATCATCTTTTACGGGAAGAAGAAAAAGGCTGACAGGAAGTAAATTTGATTTTTTGCTTGACAAATCTGATAAAGTATGTTAATATTGATTCAAGCAACCCAATATTATAAATGCAATGACGGAAAGAAAAGCGGACAGGCAGCTCCAGAGAGCCTTCGGACGGTGTGAGAAGGTGCATGCTCCCGTAATATACATTCCCGAGCAGAAAATGTGAAAGGCTTTGCTTAGTAGCGTTTTTCGTGTGGACGCGTTAAGTCCTTTGAGGTTATCTGCGCTATCTTGTGCGGATGATAAACTGAGGTGGTACCACGGAAGACTGAACCACGATTAAAAAATGCACAAAAAATTGCGCTTATGCTTTATGCGCGGATTTTTTGGCTGCACTTTTATCGTGGGTCAGTGTTATCGTCCTCTGACAGTAATGCTGTCAGAGGACTTTTTGCTTTTGACGGAGGATATTATGCAGACAGTAAGTGCAAAAACTATCTTGCAGAAGGGCGGCGGCTCGGACTGGTTCGGCTGCGACTATAATATGAATCTCTACAGGGGCTGCTGTCACGGCTGTATCTACTGCGACAGCCGCAGCGACTGCTATCATGTGGAGGATTTCGATACCGTCAGAGTTAAAGAAAACTGCATTGAGCTGCTCCGAAACGAGCTGCGCCACAAGGTCAGAAGCGGAGTTATCGGGACAGGTGCCATGAGCGACCCGTACAATCCCTTTGAAAGGGAAGAATGTATCACACAGAAGGCGCTCATGCTCATCGACGCGTACAATTTTGGCTCGGTGATGATAACAAAATCTGCGCTTATCGCTCGCGATGTGGATATCTATGCGGATATTTCGGAACATTCTCCGGTGCTGTGTCTTATGACGATAACAGCTGCTGATGATAAGCTCTGCGGCATGATTGAGCCAAACGTTTCCCGCTCCTCGGAAAGATTTGAGGCTCTTGCGAAGCTGTCCGAAAGGGGGATATTCACGGGGATAACAATGACGCCAGTGCTGCCCTTTATCGAGGACAATGAGGACAATATCCTGCGTATTGTCCGGACTGCAAAGGAGTGCGGAGTGAGAGCAGTTTATCCCATGTTCGGGGTGACTCTGCGGGCAAATCAGCGGGACTATTTCTATACAAGACTTAACGAGCTTTTCCCAGGAATGTCCGACAGATACAGGAACTATTACGGCGAGCGCTATGGCTGTACATCACCCAATGCGAAAAGGCTGTATCAGCGCTTTGCGGAGGAATGTGAAAAGCTGGGCATACTATATAAAATGCAGGATATTGTTTCCTCGTACAAAATGGGGTACGGGGATATGCAGCTTTCGTTTTTCTGACGAACGTTTCAGGGTGATGAAATGGAAGATTCAGATCCTTTTCTGTATGATCTGCCGGATGAAGAAATAATAGATGAAGTGAAATATTCAATGGAAATAAAAAGGGGTGAGGACAATGCCCGTAATTTTCCTTATTATCGGGATATTCTGTTTCTATCAGGGCTACAAAATATATAAGAACAAAAAGTAATGACGTTTGCACACAAGCAAACTGACTATAGATAAAAATTTTCAGGAGGAAAAAATAATGACTGTATACGAAGAATTAGTGAGAAGAGGACTTATTGCACAGGTCACCGACGAGGCTGAAATCAGCAAAATGGTAAACGAGGGCAAGGCTACCTTCTACATCGGCTTTGACCCTACCGCGGACAGCCTGCATGTAGGCCACTTTATGGCACTTTGTCTTATGAAGCGCCTGCAGATGGCGGGCAACAAGCCTATCGTCCTTATCGGCGGAGGTACTGCTATGATAGGCGACCCCTCCGGCAAGACCGATATGCGCAAGATGATGACCAAGGAGACCATTGACCACAACGTTGAATGCTTTAAGAAGCAGATGTCCAGATTTATCGACTTCTCTGATGACAAGGCTATGATAGTAAACAATGCGGACTGGCTCCTTGATCTGAATTATATCGAGGTCCTCCGTGAGGTGGGCGCTCACTTCTCTGTTAATAAAATGCTGACCTTTGAGTGCTACAAGCAGAGAATGGAAAGAGGTCTTACCTTCCTCGAGTTCAACTACATGATAATGCAGAGCTACGATTTCTATATGCTGTTCCAGAAGTACGGCTGCAACATGCAGTTCGGCGGCGATGACCAGTGGGCTAACATGCTGGGCGGTACAGAGCTTATCCGCAAGAAGCTGGGCAAGGATGCTCATGCTATGACTATCAATCTGCTGCTTAACTCTGAGGGTAAGAAAATGGGCAAGACCGTCAGCGGCGCTGTATGGCTTGACCCTGAAAAGACTACTCCCTACGATTTCTACCAGTACTGGAGAAATGTTGACGATGCAGATGTTATCAAGTGCATGAAGATGCTGACCTTTATCCCCATTGAGGAGATAGAGGAAATGGAGCGTACTCTTGAGGGAGCGGCTCTCAACACTGCAAAGGAGCGTCTTGCATACAGTCTGACCGAGCTGGTTCACGGCAAGGAAGAGGCTGACAAGTGCATGGCTGCGGCAAAGCAGCTCTTCGGCGGTTCGGGCGATTCTGAGAATATGCCCTCCACTGAGATAGCAGCATCTGATACCGAAAACGGCGAGATAGGTATTCTCGACCTGCTTGCAAAGACAGGACTTGTTCCCTCCAGAAGCGAGGGCAGACGTCTTGTTCAGCAGGGTGGTATCTCCATAAATGATGAAAAGATAACCGACCCCAATGGAAAAATCAACATCTCCGAGCCCGTTATCATCAAGAAGGGCAAGAAGGTCTTCCACAAGGCTGTTTTAAAGTGATCGGACGGAAATGGAAGGAATATATATTCACGTGCCGTTCTGTCTGAGAAAATGCAGCTACTGTGATTTTTATTCCGTAAGGTTTTCGGAAGAGTCCGCAGAGGCTTACACAACTGCCGTAATACGCAATTTACGGCGGTATGCGCCCTCTGCGGATTCCGTATATTTTGGCGGAGGTACTCCCACGCTGCTTTCCCCTTCACAGATAGAGCGTATTTTACGGGAAATCACTCTTGCGGACAATGCGGAGGTTTCCATGGAATGTAATCCCCAAACTGCGGACAGGGAGAAATTTTCCGAGTATCGTGCCGCGGGGATAAACCGCATTTCAGTAGGGGTGCAGTCGCTTATTGACAGAGAGCTTTCTGCTGTGGGACGGCTCCATGATTCACAGGAGGCTGTGCGCTGCATCGAGGATATTTACGCCGCAGGAATATATAATATTTCTGCGGATATAATGCTTGGTCTGCCATTTCAGACAGCGGAAACTCTGACGGAAACCATAAACGGACTGTTAAGGCTGCCCATAGGTCACATATCGGCGTATATGCTGACTGTGGAGGAGGGGACCCCATTATCGTCGGATAACAGGCTGCTTGAAAATATCCCTGACGGAGACGGTCTGGCGGACATGTATCTGCTGGCCTGCGATATCCTTGAAGATGCAGGCTTTGAACGGTATGAGATATCAAATTTTGCAAAGCGGGGCTCGGAGTGCAGGCATAATCTGAAATACTGGAAATGTGAGGATTATATCGGGATAGGTCCTGCAGCACATTCCTGTTACAAGGGAAAACGGTTTGCAGTGCCAAGAGATATCGGAGCGTTTATCGAAAATGATATTCAACAGGAGATCATCACCGATGACGAGCCTTTGACCGAGGAAGAGCGGATAATGCTTGCGCTGCGGCTGTCCGAGGGGATATGTCCCGATGACTATTCCTGCGGGGAGCGGCTTATCAAACGAGCCGAGCCCCTTATCAAGGCGGGATTTCTGGAAAACACATCGGGCAGGATAGCGCTCACCGACAAGGGCGCTCTTGTTTCAAATGATATAATAGTACGGCTTACTGAATGAAAGGACTTTGCGATGTTTAATGTGACTTTGCCCGGAACGGGGGGCATGCTGCCGCTGCCGAGCCGTTTTCTCACGGGACTTTTCGTGACTCACAACGGAAGCTCGCTGCTTATCGACTGCGGCGAGGGCATGCAGATAGCACTCGCAAAATGGGGCTGCAAGCTTGCTCATCTGGATATTATCCTTATCACCCATATTCACGCGGACCATACCGCAGGACTTCCGGGACTGCTTTTATCGGCGGGAAATTACGGCAAGACCACGCCCCTTGATATATACTGTCCCGAGGGAGCGGGAGACTCGCTTAGAAAGCTGATGTGCATCTGTCCGGAGATACCCTTTGAGGTGCGTATCCATGAGCTTTCCATGAGCGAGAGCTCGCAGCTTATGTGGAACGATATCGAGGTAAATTCACTGCCGCTGATGCACAGGGTGAACTGTCTGGGATATAATTTATGTGAAAAGCGGCTGCCCGTGTTCGACCCGAAGAAGGCGGATAAGCTGGGTATCCCGCCGAAAATGCGGAAGCTGCTCCACAGCGGCGGAACTGCGGAGATAAATGGGAAAATATTCACACAGTCGGACGTGGTGTCGGAGTATCGTGCGCCACTGAAGATAACTTATGTGACCGATACGCTGTACTTTGGTGGCATCGCAGAATTTGCGGAAAAATCGGACCTATTCATCTGTGAAGGAATGTACGGCGATGATGAATATATACCGAAAATGACGGAGAAGCGGCATATGGTATTCTCTCAGGCGGCAAAGCTGGCGGCGGCAGCAGATGTGGGCGAGCTATGGCTGACCCATTACAGTCCTGCGCTGCCTGAGCCCGCGGAGTATGAGGAGTTTGTTCGTGGGATATTTGAGAATACGGTGCTTTCATCGGACGGGCAGAAGAGGGAGATAAGGTGATTTGATAATTGATGATTATTGTGGTCTCATGCGGCTTATAGTATTTTATTGGGATAGGGTGATAAGGATGAATATGGAAAAGATGATCCCCATAGAAGGCGAAATTCTCGGGAAGCTTCACGGGCGTGACTGCATTTTCGTTTCGTCGGTAACTTAGAAGGGCGAAAAGCTGTCTATCAGCGGAGAGATAAACGGGCTTCTTGCGTAAAAAAGTCGGTGAAGATAAGCAGATAGAGTACACGCTCACATTTCACGGAGTGATTGCATATTATGTCTGTGAGCTTGATACCTATTTGAATGACGGGACGGCATCTGCCGAACATAGCGATTTTGATATTGTGGAAAACAGCAAGTGGCTCAATTCGCTGCCGATAAGAATGGACGTTGATAAAACGATGTACAGACATTATCGGGTGTTTACTTATGATTATGTGTACAATATCATTGCTGTATCGTATGACATAAAATGCAGCATAACAGAATAGAGTGAAAAAAATGAACTGTAAAATAAGAAAATGGCGTATCACCGACGCAAAAGAGCTTGCGGCGGCAATATCCAATAAAAAGGTGCAGGACAATCTGCGGGACGGGCTGCCTTATCCTTACACTGAGGAGGATGGCAGGGAATATATAAATCAGATGCTGTCCGCCGACGAGAATAACACCTTTGCTTTTGCAATTACTGTTGATGATAAGGTGATTGGGAGCATCGGGGCATTTCGTCAAAGCAATATTCACAGCCAAACAGCGGAGCTGGGCTACTACATAGCGGAGGAATACTGGGGTAAGGGTATTATGACCGAGGCTGTAAAGCAGCTGTGCGGATATGTTTTTTCACACAGCGATATTATCCGAATATTCGCGGAGCCTTTTGCTTACAATACAGGCTCCTGCCGTGTACTTGAAAAGGCGGGATTTCAATTTGAGGGGGTTTTGCGCAGCAATGCGGTCAAAAATGGGGCAGTTATTGATATGAAGATGTATTCGATATTAAGGGATGATTTGTGCAAAGTATAGTGAAAACTGTCGTTATAGCACGTTATGTTTTGTAAAAAACATAAAAGTGTAAAAAGTGAGTAAAAAAGGCTTGACAAAAGTAAAAGTGTGTGATAAAATAAATTATGTTGTCACGGAGAACGGC
>CAMEYZ010000021.1 GCA_945947715.1 uncultured Clostridia bacterium
TGAGAGCAGCTCCTCCGAAAACTGCCAACAAGAAAAAGCTGGGCTTCCCCGTGCCTATCAGAGTATGGCTCAAGGAGGACAAATACTATAACATGGTAAAGGACACCTTCACCAGTGAAGCGGGAAAGCATTTCTTTGATACGGATATGCTGATAAAGCTCATGGACGACCACAGAAACGGCAAGGCAGACAACAGCAGAAAGATATGGACAGTCTACACATTCTTAGTGTGGTATAAGGTATATTTCGAGGATAACATAAGCTTTTAAAGGACAGTGATAAAATGAAAAAGCGTAAGATCATTTTATTCGTGACAGCAGTAACGGTGATGCTGGCGATGCTCACAGCCTGCGGAGATGTTCCGGAAGAGGACATCACAGCAGAGACCACAGCTGTCTCTGAGCAGACAGGGACCAAGGAAGCATCTGTGACCACGGAGCTTTTCGGTGAGGATTACGACCCCTTCGCCGAGGACTATGACCCCTATGGCGGAAATGGCGCCTTTACAGTGACAGCGGTGCATAATACCGAAAATACAGCGGAAGGTACCGAGGCAGTCACTACAACAGCTGAGCAGCCTGCGGAGACTGTCGCCACAATAGCATCGGAAAACGGCGCAGTAGGAGCTTCCTCAGCGGAGAAGGGCTCTGGCAGCAGCTCAGATAATAAGACCACAAAGACTGATAAGGGCTCGTCCGGGGACGTTTCGCTGGAGATAACCAACTCCAACTCATGGAACGACGGAAAGAATGATTTTACGCAGATAGACGTAAATGTAAAGAATAATTCAGATAAGGTGCTAAACGGCTGGACAGTTACTATCAACGCAGGAAAAAATGCAACAGTGGACCAGTCCTGGAACTGCACCATATCCGAGAAAAACGGCGTGCTGACTATCACTCCCGTCAGCTATAACACCAACGTGGAGCCGGGACAGGGAGGCTCCTTCGGGCTTATCCTGAAAAATCCGGGCAAGATAGACACATCAAGTGCAAAGGTGGAAAGCGGCGGATTTTCGGCTTCGGCGAATGTGAATAATAACAATAATAATAACAATAACAACAATAACAATTCGGGTCAGCCCGTAAATCCTAACGGCGGCGGAGTTCATGAGGAAAGAGATATCCCCGCACCAACCACCGATGACTGGCTCCATACCGACGGAAATAAGATACTTGACAGCGAGGGCAGGGAGGTATGGCTGACGGGAATAAACTGGTTCGGCTATAATACCGGCACCAATACCTTTGACGGACTGTGGAACTGCGACCTGGAGACCTCTATCGACGCCATAGCTGACCGGGGCTTCAATCTGCTGAGAATACCCATTTCCGCAGAGCTTATCAAGCAGTGGTCCGAGGGGGATTATCCCACAGCGAACTTCAATCAGGCGACCAACTATTATCTTGTGGGCATGAACAGTCTGGAGATATTCGATTATGTAGTGGACCTCTGTCGTGCGGACGGCATCAAGATAATGATAGACATTCACAGCGCCAATACCGATGCTTCGGGACATATGGCGCCTATGTGGTACAGCAATAAGATATCCGAGGCAGATTATCTGAATGCTCTGGGCTGGATAGCAAAGCGCTATAAGAACGATGATACTATCATCGCCTATGACCTGGAAAACGAGCCTCACGGCAAGGCTTATGAAAATCCCCGTGCAAAGTGGGACGGCTCCACCGATTCTGACAACTGGAAGTACATAGCCGAAAAGGCAGCGAAAAAGGTGCTTTCTGCCAATCCGAACGTGCTTGTGATGA
The DNA here is from genome assembly GCA_945947715.1 of uncultured Clostridia bacterium. Classification (GTDB taxonomy): domain Bacteria; phylum Bacillota; class Clostridia; order Oscillospirales; family Ruminococcaceae; genus RGIG4694. The sequence goes on from CAMEYZ010000021.1 coordinate 1,770, forward strand.
TAGAGGGCATTGAGATTTATCCCAAGGACATCAAGAAAAACGGCAGCTTCAAGTCCACGGATATGGGCGATTATTACTGCACCTGGTGGGGAGGAAATCTCCGGGGCGTAAGGGATAATCCCGTTGAGCTGGGCAAGTATAACAACAAGATAGTCTACTCTCCCCACGATTACGGACCCACCGTCTACGAGCAGCCCTGGTTTAAGGGAAATTACACCTTTGACAGTCTCTATAAGGACGCATGGTATGATAACTGGTTTTATATCCAGAAGGAGAACATTGCGCCGCTGCTGATAGGCGAATGGGGCGGTTATATGAGCGAGCCCAACATCACCTGGATGACCTATCTGCGCAAGCTGATAAAGGAGAACCGCATCAATCACACCTTCTGGTGCTTCAACGCCAATTCCGGCGATACAGGCGGACTTGTAAAGGACGATTTTGTGACCTGGGACGAGGAAAAGTACAAGTTCGTAAAGGAGGTCCTCTGGCAGCAAAACGGCAAATTCGTAGGACTTGACCATAAGATACCTCTGGGCAAAAACGGCATAACTCTTTCGGAAGTGAAGAAATAATAGTATGCGCAGATAAGCGATAAAAGCTTATCTGCGCATTTTATCTGCCCTTAAAATCCACCAGAAAAACGGGGGCTTTTCCGTTATGAAGGATATAGCTTTCCAGAGCGGATATCATAGCTAAGCTTTCGTCAATGGCCAGCTCATAGAGCTCCTGCATAAGCAGGATATCAGAGCCCTTCACCGGGGAGCCTTTTCTTTCCGGGAACAGCTTGTAAAAAAGTTGTTCGGAAAAATGATGGAGCTCGCAGTAAAAGCGGTGCCCCTTTGCTGCGCCGAGAATCTGTTTGGGAGAGATATCCTCGTACAAATCAGCGATGATGCCGCAGCTTTTTTCGGAGGGGATAACATGGTAATCCTTTTTGTTTCGGGCAGAGCCTGACAGTCTGTCACGATGATATAGAGCCATATCCAGAGCCTTTTCAGCGCGGAAATGGTATAGCGGGTCATATTTTCCATGTTCGCGGATAACAGCATGACATTCCCTGTCCAGATAGTAATGGCAGATAAATCCGCAGAGATAGGCAAAGGCCATATTTTTCTCCCGCTGACCCGGGTAGGAGCGGATAACGCTTCTGGCATGCGTGATAAAAGCTGCGGGGCTTTCTCCGTGGAGAGCATAGCCTGTCATATTTATCCTGTTAGGGATAACAGGGTGATAGTAAAAGAAAATATCAGGGCCGTGGAGACCGATAAAGAACAGCTTTTTGTAAGGAGCTATCCTTCTGCGGACATCGTGAGGAAGTCTGTCAGCGACCCTGCAGCCCATAGAAAAATGCGCATAGGATTCGGGCATATGCACTCTTCTTTCGTTTGATGTGATATTATATATTATATCCGGATTTTTTGGGAAATGCATAGATATGTAAATAAAAATCCCCGGACATATCAATCCGGGGAATTATTTGCTTCCTTTACATAATCGATCTCTCTGACTGAGGGAGTTCTGAATGTAAATGTGGTCTTGTTATTAACATTTGTAATTGAAAAATCACCATGACCGATAATATCCATGCCGATGAGAACATCGATATCATTGCCAAGGTCACTGCAGGAAACCAGAACATTATTGACCATTACGCCGTTAGGCAAACCGATGTCAACAAAGAATGTATTAGCTATAATAATACCGTTTGCCGTACAGATGCTTGTTTTTCCGATAGGTATCAATGAAAGATCGTCTACGATTTTCTGATTGATAGAGGAACGTGATGCACCCGTATCCCATAAGCCCTTCCAAAGCTTAGGTATATACGGTCGGGAATTATTTCTGACTGAGGACATTATCAAAGCGTCAGTTTTCAGCATATTTGCGGTAATGGGATATTTCAAAGTAAAAGCGCGAAAACCTTCCATTTTGCTTTATTCCTTTATTACATGGCTCATAATGGTGGTTGTGTATGCCGATTCATCGCCCGAACACTCCTGAATGATATAGGAGCCTACCTTGTAAGTATCAGACAGCTCGTCAATAGCTTCTGAGACAGAATCGAAAGCGCCAAGGACATGCTTGCTTTTTATCGCCAGAAACTTGTGACCATATTCTTTATATAGTTTCAGATAGTTGTCCGTAAAAAACTCAAAATCGCTTCTTCTGTCATTTTCGGAATAACTGTCCATGGTGCTCCTCCTTTCAGCAGATGCCTTAAGATATTATCCTGATCTTATTATATCACAGTACGTGTACTTTGTCAATCGCCTGCATAGGAGCTGCGGGCATAGACGGTCATTCATTGCTCCTACGCACCCTATGATTAGGACGTGTAATCTTTTCAGCGTACATTCTATCGTCAGCTATCTTCATCAGTTCATCAAAATCCGACGTTTCAATGGGAGCGGAAACCGTACCTATGCTGGCGGAAAGCTTAAAGGGCTTGTCGCCGAGGTCATTTATGCGGTTGAGATACTTAGTTATCTCATATCGGATAAGCTCCTCCGCGGCCTCGCAGTTTACCACCGAAGCGCAGAGCACGAACTCATCTCCGCCGAATCTGCCGCATATCTTGTTGTTCAGAGAGATGAAATTCAATGCGCGGGAGATAGAGTTGATAGCGAAATCGCCGCTGTCGTGGCCGTAGGTATCGTTTATCATTTTCAGCCCGTCCAGGTCCACCATAGCCACTATCATATAGCGGACATTATCCGCATATTTAATCCTGTCGATCTGCTTGTAGAAGCCGCTGCGGTTATATAGTCCTGTCATAAAGTCATGGTCAGCTATTTCTTCGAGATTTTTCGCCACATACTTTGCATATTTTACGTTTCTGTAGCCGCCTATGGCATAGTTTATAAAGGAGATTATCTGAGTTATCTTTGAGTAAGAATCCTGACAGGGGTAATAGGAGAAGCACACATAGCCATAGGGAACGCCCATAAAGCCCAGAGTGTTAAACAGCAGAGGATTCCTCTTTGACAGCATATAGTCAATGTTGGGGAGAACATTTTTCTTTTCAAACTGCACGGGGAGGTTCAAAGGAGAATCCTCCTTTTCAGCCTTCTGATAGAGCAGCAGGATATATTCATCGAAGGGATTATTTCCGGGAACATCGTCGCAGGGATTTATAGATTCATCGAAGCAGCTGCTGTTTATGACGATAGAGGTCTCAGCGAAATCAGCGCGCTCGAAATTCTCGATTATCTCTTCAGCGGAGGAGCAGTTCATTATCTTTTCGGAAATAGAGTGGAATACAAGGTCGTGCTCCTGATACATTTTGAACCGTTCATCGGTATCCTTTAAAAGCTTTCCCGTGTTGATGAGTTTGCGTGGATTTTTGCAGCCGCATGACTCATAGATATCCAGGGAATACTTGATAACATACCTATCCTTGACCTCATTGTGGGAGAAGATATCGTCAGCGATGCCGATGATAGTGTTAGCGAGCTCCTCGTTTTTCATGCAGCTTGTGGTTATGGGCGGGATGCAGAAGAGTGCCTCATTTATGCCGTCGAAGCCTGTGATGACAACATCATCAGGGACGTTGTAGCCCTTTTCCTGGAGGAAGGAGCACACCGTCACCGCCATAGAGTCATTGATGCAGACAAACGCCTTAGGTATGCGATTTTCCTCATAGAGGCGGTTCATTATCTCCAGAGTAGGTCCCCACCAGTAATCGCCGTAGCCCATCATATCATCGCGGAAGGTGTAGCCGTTTTCCGCGTATACCTTTTTGAAGATATCCACTCTGCGATTGGAGGTATCGCTGTCCTTACCGCCTGCGATAAGGAAGATATCGCTTATGCCGTGGTATTCCACCACATGGCGGACCACCTCTTCGAAGCCGCTCTCATAGTCAAAGAACACGCTTATGCAGCCCTCACGCTTTGCACCTATCAGGATAACGGGCACATTATTTTTCTTTGCAGCCTCGCAGATATCCCCCACAGCGCTTTTATCGTAGAATTTTTCATCGAAGATAACGACAGTGTCGATAATAGAAAAATCCATAAGGCGGAAAACAGCCTTGTCGCAGTCTTCGTTTTTAGTACCCCAGTAAAGATCCGAACATGTATGATAGATGAAGATGCGGTAATTTTTATCGACCGCTGCATCATTCATAGCAGAAATGATATTGCAGCAGATGTTGTCATAAGCTATTGGCACACAGAAAGCGATGATTTTATATCCTCTGAACATAACGACCCCCCACATGCGGAAAACCGTTTCCGACCGGTAATCCGTCAGTTTCACGTTCTATAGAAATATAGTTTAATTATAACATGTTTTTCCCTGAAAATCAAGGATAATAATATATAATTTTTGGCGTTATAATTATGCAGATTATAAAGATGCAAGGGCAGACTGACAGGCTTTGCCCGAAATGGGAAAATTTAAAATAAGTATTGACGAATTTGAAAAAATATATTATAATTAATATAACGTATTGAATGAGGACCCACAAAGGATTGGCTTTTAGCTGACCTTTGGGGAGAACGTCAAAAAACAGTCATTATATTTTGTCAAAAGCTTATAATTACAGCATAATATAAATGAATCTGGAGGATCTGTTATGAAGAATATTTTATTCGCCGCTTCTGAATGTGTGCCCTTTATCAAGACAGGCGGACTTGCCGATGTAGTGGGTACTCTTCCGAAGATGTTCAACAAGGAAGAATTTGACGTAAGAGTTATTATCCCGAATTATACCTGTATCCCCGATAAATACCGCAACAGCTTCAAGTATGTGACTCACTTCTATATGGAGCTGGGACATCGTTTTGACAGCGTTCATGTGGGCATCATGGAGTATGAGCTGGACGGTATCAAGTTCTATTTCGTGGATAATGAGTTTTACTTCGGCGGAGCAAAGCCCTATGCAGATACCCGCTATGATATCGAAAAGTTCACATTTTTCAGCAAGGCTGTGCTTGCAATCCTTCCTGTTATCAATTTCCGTCCGGACGTTATCCACTGCCATGACTGGCAGGCGGCGCTTATCCCTGTGTTCATGAAGACTATCTATGCGGGCAATTCCTTCTATTCGAATACAAAGACTATAATGACTATCCATAACCTCCGCTTCCAGGGCATCTGGGATGTGGATACCTTCAAGTATCTCACCGGTCTGCCAGACTACATGTTCACCCCCGATAAGCTGGAGTATAAAAAGGATGCCAATATGCTTAAGGGCGGCATCGTTTACTCCGACTATATCACCACCGTCAGCAATACATACGCAGGAGAGATACAGAGCTGGGAGTACGGCGAGGGCTTAGATGGGCTTCTCCGTGCGAGAAACCGCACTCTCTGCGGAATCGTCAACGGTATCGACTATGAGGCGTACAATCCCTCAAAGGACAAGGATATCGCTAAGACCTACAACAGCAAGACCTTCCGCAAGGCAAAGGAAGCCAATAAGCTCGCTCTCCAGGAGGAGCTGGGTCTTAGTAAGGACGAGAACAAGTTTGTCATCTCCATTATTTCAAGACTTACCGACCAGAAGGGCCTTGACCTTGTAAAGTATGTTCTGGACCAGATATGCGACAAATTTACGCAGTTTATCGTTGTGGGAACAGGCGATGAGCAGTATGAAAATCTTTTCAAGCACTATCAGTGGAAGTATAAGGGCCGTGTTTCCGCAAACATTTTCTTCTCGGAGCCCTTTGCACATAAAGTTTATGCTTCCTCGGACGCTGTGCTTGTACCGTCCCGCTTCGAGCCCTGCGGACTTACACAGCTTATCGGCATGAGATACGGTACCCTTCCTATCGTCCGCGAGACAGGCGGCCTCAAGGATACGGTAACTCCCTACAACGAGTACGAAAATACCGGCACAGGCTTCTCCTTTGCAAACTATAATGCAGGCGAGCTCATCAATACCATTAACTACGCAAAGAAGGTATTCTTTGACAATCGCAAGGCGTGGGACGATATGGTCCGCAGAGCAATGACCGCGGATTATTCCTGGAACACCTCCGCTAAGAAGTATGAAGAGCTGTATTAGCGAATCACGTCATGGAACTGAATGATAAGATAGAGGATATTTCGGAGGAGCCCGGAAAAAAGGGCTTCTTCGATAGTATAAGCTTCGGGGCAGGGAATATGGTCCTCTGTGCGGGGATAACCGCTGCCTCGTCGATTTTGGGAATGGACGGGCTTTTCAGTGAAGGCGCAATGCTTCCGCTGAGAGGTGCCGCTCTGATACTTATGCTTGTGAACTGGCTGTTCTCGGCCTATCTGGGCGGGAGAGACAGACGGACTGTATTTGCAGTGTATTCGCTGTGCTACTGGATAGTGCCCACGGTGATATATATCGCCTGCGGATTTTCGGTGTCGAAGGCCGCTGCTGTGCCGATCATCGGCGAGCTGGGCGGAATGCTGACCATATATCCCTTCAGCTTTGCCGCAGGAGCCACGGGGCTGCCCGAATGGTTTTTTTCCGCAGTGATGCTGATAGCGGTCTTAGCAGTCTATAAATTCACAAGCTCATATTACAGCGAATAGCTGAATCACATAAGGAGTAATGTAAAAAAATGGTTCTTAACGATATGAACGATCTGGTGGCATACGCCAGAGAACAGAAGGTATCCGATATTCATATGAACGTGGGTTCGCCCACGATGTTCCGTATCCACGGAAGCCTCGTGCCCTGCGACCTGGCGCTGTCGGACGAGCATGTCACCTACCTGATATATTCCATGTTTGACGAGGAGAAAAAGCGTCTTTTCGAGGCGGGCGAGGACTTAGACTTTGCCCTTGCTGCACCTGACGGTTCCCGTGCCCGTGTAAACGTGCTGCGTTCAAAGGGACATATCGGAGCAGTGCTTCGTCTGCTGAACACGTCCATACCCACGCTGGAGCAGCTTAATCTTCCCGAGGTGCTCATGGAGATAGCAGACCAGCCCCGTGGACTTATCCTTGTAACAGGACCTACAGGCTCGGGTAAATCTACCACCCTTGCTGCGATGATAAATCACGTAAACATGACAAAGCCGGTACATATCCTCACCATCGAGGACCCTATCGAGTATGTATATCCCCAGGGCATGGCGGCTATCCGTCAGAGAGAGGTAGGCGTTGACGTCAAGGACTTCAATACTGCGCTTAAGTCTGCGCTTCGTGAGGACCCGGACGTTATCCTCGTGGGCGAAATGAGAGACTATGAGACCATTTCGCTGGCAGTTACCGCAGCCGAAACAGGACATCTTGTAATGGGAACACTTCACACCACCAGCGCACCTATGACGATAGACAGAATCATTGATGCCTGCCCTCCTCATGCACAGGCGCAGGTAAGAACACAGGTAGCAGCGACCCTCAAGGGTGTTATCACACAGTGTCTGGTGCCGGTAAAGGGCGGTGGCGGACGAGTTGCCGCAACGGAGATACTCGTGGGAACTGATGCAGCGCTGAACCTTGTCCGCACATCGAAGTGCCACCAGCTGAACTCGATCATGCAGATGGGTAAGGCCCAGGGAATGCACACCCTGAATGCCGACCTTGCAAGGCTCTATAAGGAGGGCAAGATCGAACAGGAGAAGGCACTTGAATACTGCACCGACAAGGCCGAGTGCACCAAAATGATGAACGAATATCTTTAATTGATAATTATTAAGGCGGTCCGCCGACAGCTCTGTGTGAGTGTTGGTGTGACCGCCTTTTGCTTTACTTTTCGGAGCATATTATCCCCTCATTCAAGAGCATTTCCAGCACACGATTCTCCCTGTCAGTCATGACGTAAAAGCATGGGTCGCCGGATTTTTCCCTGTGGTCTCCGCCCCGATTGACTTCTATGGCATGGCGGGGAGTTACGAATTCAAGGGTGAACTGCTCTTCGTTTTCGTAATCGTCGAGGTGCTGGCTGCCGATATTATCGTCGGTATCGCAGAGATAGTAGAAGTTGTCCTGAATGAAGATATCCTCGCGAGTGCCCTTTTGTATGCGGTGGACATAGCCGTACTCCCGGACAGAATCGGGCAGCACAGTAAGACCGCTTTCCTCCCTGACCTCGCGGATAAGGGTGTCGATGTGAGCCTCGCCGCTGTCGATACCGCCTCCGGGAAACTTGTAGTAGTCGTATTTCAGGCTGTGTATCATGGCGAGCTTATGGCCGCGGACGATCATTCCCCGGACTGAGGGACGGGAAAAAACGGAGCCGTTTTTCTTGTAGTCGTTGGTATCTATTTCAAAAAGTAAGCGCATGGTGAACCTCCTTGTAAAGCTGTTGCTATCCGAGCTGTGAAAGCTGGACCCTTCCGGTCTGAACATCAATTATAACCGCCGAGGAATGGGGATGATTCCAGTCCACAACACCGTCAAGGATATATACTGCCGCACCCGGAGCATTTTCCCAGAAGTCACGTTCAGCGAAGATATCGGGGTACTGGTCCTGCGTGGCGGTGAAGGATACATTTTCGTAAGACAGCGCCCATTTTGCCTGCTGTGAGTAATTTTGTGAATATTCCACGGCACGTTCTGGCGATGTCACAAAGCGCACGCTGAAATGACCGGTGCCCTGCATAAAGCTTGGCAGGTAATCAAACCGATAATCGCCGATAACATCGTCCCGAAAATCGGGAAACCACATAGGCTCTTTTATGTTGGAGTACATTCCGACAAAGCCCCTCTGGAAGGGGTACTGCCACAGCATGCGGGAGCTAAGTCCCATAGGCGGCATTGAAAAAATGAGCATCAGCACTATCAGAGCGGAAATGACCTGTAAAACGATGTCCTTTTTCTTTGACGGAGCTTTTTTGCCGCTTTTCAGGCACCCCGCAGAGCTTATGCCGAAGATAAGGGCTGCAAAAATAAACTGTATGGAGGCAGTGAGGATAAACCCGATAAGACACAGCGCCGTGAAAACGATAAGAATTATCCCGAAGGTGCGGGAGGATTTTAGTTCCATTCTCATCACCTTTTCCGTCATTTCACTTTGTAGACGAACCGGTAAAGCAGATCCTTCATGGCCTCAAATTCGTCCTCGGAAACAGTCCTGCCGGAGGTCATAATGATAAGCGGCAGAGGCTTTTGCCCTTCGGAGTAGGGCGGCTGAATGTAGGTATAATCGTTGGTGACGAAGCCGTTTCGCTCATAGAAGGCAATGCGGCGCTTTGCCATGTCGGTCTCAGGGAGCTCCACCTCAAGGCATACCATGCAGGACAGCTTAGATACTATCTCCCTTAGCATCGCCGAGCCCATGCCACCGCCGCGGCAGTCGGGGTCCACAGCGAAATGCTCCACATAGGCGAAGTGCTCAAACTGCCATACTGTGATAAAGGCTGTGACCTGTCCGCTGTCTGATTTCACGCCGTAGATGCTGTACATTGGTTCAGATAGCAGCGCCTTCTGCTTTTCATAAGGACGACGCTCGTCTGTGGGGAAGCTTTTCTCCATAAGGGAATATACCCTGTCAAAATCGTTGATATCAAGTTTTTGCAGCATGATTTTCTCCTTGTTTATCCTTTGAGCTTGTGCTTGTTGTAAAACTCCTTTAATTCAGCTTTTCTCTCATCGGGAAGCAGTGTTTTCTTAACGCCCTGAATCGCGCCCTCCAGTGCCAGCAGTCGATGTATGCAGGCGGAGCTGTCTATCTGCTGTATTTTCAGCCAAGCCTGTTCTGCGCCTGTGGATTTAAGCTCTTCGGTGGTAAAGATGCCCACCTGATTAAGCTGCTCTTCGACTGTGCTGCCGATGTTGAGGAGCCTTGATAATTCGCCCATAATATCCCTCCGCATATCATATTTTGCTCTGTTTACATTATAACAGAACCAGCCGGATAAATCAATAGTATACGAAAAAAGTCCGCAGAACAGCCCTTTGCAGGCAGATATCATTGTGAATTTTTTCTTTCAGTCCATATATTGGCGGCGGGATTTTATGCAAATCGCCGAAATTTGCAAAAATGAAATGAAACAAGAGAAATGAAGAGAAATGAAGCATTTTCAAGAGATTTTGAGAGAATCGGGGATATATTTGATATTTTTGAGAAATCAGAAATTGACTTTGAGGAAAAAATAATTTATAATAACAATTGTTGTGCCGATGATACGTTGTTTTGTTGGGAAAACAAACTTAATTTAACCCGAATCCCGTAATTTGTGAGATCATCGGAGAAAAAAATTATTTTAAAGGAGATTTGACTATGTCAACTTATATGCCTAAGTCCGGCGAAATCAGCCGTAAATGGTATGTGCTTGATGCAACAGATAAGCCCCTCGGCCGTGTTGCAGCACAGGCTGCTACAATCCTTCGCGGCAAGCACAAGCCCACCTTCGCACCCCATGCTGACTGTGGTGATCATGTGATCATCATAAACTGCTCCAAGGCTATCCTCACAGGAAAGAAGCTCGAGCAGAAGACCTACAAGTGGCACACCGGCTGGATCGGCGGCCTCAAGGAGATACAGTATAAGGAGCTTATGGGCAAGAACCCTGAAAAGGCAATGTACATTGCTGTAAAGGGAATGATCCCCGACAATACAGTTGGAAGAAAGTCCCTTACCCGTCTGAGAGTATATGCAGACGCTAACCATAACCACGAGGCTCAGAAGCCCGAAAACTACGAAATATAAAAGGAGGCGGCACTGATGTACGAATCTAAACAGCAGTATTACTATGGCACAGGCAGAAGAAAAAGCTCTGTTGCAAGAGTAAGATTATATCCCGGCAGCGGAAATATCACCATAAACGGAAGAACCATCGACGATTACTTTGGTCTTGAAACACTTAAGCTCATCGTAAGACAGCCTCTTAATATCACAGAGACTGCCGAGAAGTTCGACGTTGTCTGCACAGTAGCAGGCGGCGGTGTAACAGGCCAGGCAGGCGCTATCAGACACGGCGTTTCCAGAGCACTTCTGGTATTCAATCCCGAGCTTCGTCCTGTTCTCAAGAAGGCAGGCTTCCTCACAAGAGACCCCAGAATGAAGGAAAGAAAGAAGTACGGCTTAAAGGCTGCCCGCCGCGCTCCTCAGTTCTCAAAGAGATAAAAGCTCTCCTTTGTTTATCACGTATCTGCGTGGTTTCGAGTCACATATCAAACGATTTGGGGCTTGTTTGGAGCTTATAAAGCATTTTCAGGATCATCCGCAGAGTTTTCTGTGGGTGATTCTTTTTTGTCTGTGTCGGGTTGGGTGGGCTTCGGGCATATTCTGTCGGCAACTGTGTTTATGAGATTTTCCTTTGATTCAAGCAGGACTTCGGCGTAAAATCCGAGTGTCGTGCTGACGTCGCTGTGGCCAAGCTCCTTTGATACTGCTGACAGATCACCGCTTTCAATAAGTCCGACAGTAGCAAAGGTATGACGCATCATATGTGGGGTGAGAAACTCAAACTCCGTTCCTTTAGTGCAGCGTGAAAGAGCAGTCCTGAGAGCACCAATGTCACGGTAGTTGCCCATTCCCGACGGAAATATCATTTCGGGGTGCTTGAACTGACTTCCCAGCTTTTCTCTGAGGGATTTGACGTAAAGCTGCTGATCTCTCAGTATCCTGAGGATAGTTTCATTTTTTATAGAAATGAGCTTTTTTTCTCCCGTTTTGGTAGATCCTAACGTAAGCCGCTGTCCCTTGGGCAGACTGCTGTCATATATAAGTGTATGCTCAACCAGGATAGATGCGTTGTCATAGTTTATGTCGCTCCACTTCAACGCCAGAGCTTCCGAGGGGCGAAGTCCTGTCAGCAGGAGGAACTCGAAGTAGCGTTTTTCGTCTTCATCCATCTTGGAATTTTGGATATGTACGATAAAGCGTTGAGCCTGATCGGGAGTCATATAACGTTTCTTTTTGGGTTCGGTCTTCTTTTTCCAAGTGACATCGTGGGCGGGACTGTGGTCAATAATTCCACATTGTACGCCGTATGTAAGAATAGACTGTATTGTGGTAAAGTATTTTCTTTTTGAGCCGTTGCTGCCTGTCATCTGATTCATTGTCTGAGATAACAGCACGGGATTAAGGCGATTAAGCGGAGTATTGCCCAGAAGAGGCTTGATGTGGTTTTCGTATGAGGATCTGTATGTAGTAACGGTCTGAGGCTTCAGATCAGCAGAGTGTATCTCAAAATACAAATCGGCAAGCTCAGAGAACTTCATGGTTCCGTCATAATATGGGTTGTTTTTAATTTTATCTTCTATCTTGAGGGCATATTTCTGGGCTTCGGCATATGCCTTTTTATATGAAATCGTCGGCGATGCCTCATACTTATCATATTTTCTAATCTGTTTCCCGTTTCCGTCATAGCCACAAGATGTTATAACTTTGAAGCAATTAGGGTTCCTTTTTGTGGGCCTGTGTTCTATTCGTGCCATTATTTTTTACCCTCCGAAATATGCCAAAAGGTCGGACTTCCTTATTAGTATCTTGCCGTGCTCGCCTCTGCCGGAGCGGATAAATGGCAGCTTGCCAGTCTTAGCCAGAATGCGAATTGTGCTTTGGGAAACGCCCTGCACGATTTGGCAACACTGAGGTATTGAAAGCATCTCGATAACCTCGGGATTGGCGATACGCTGTGTTTCCTCTTCGCGAATGCTTTCTATAAGCTGCTGGACAATGTTCTGCGTTGCGGTTTCTTGTGTTTTCATTGTTTTTCCTCCTTGATTTTTTTTGTAAGGTGTGTTATAATGTACGTAGATGTGTATAATCAGGTGGCTGATTGTTGATTTATAGGTATTTCACCTCACGTTTATTGCATGTTCTAGTTTGTTAAAGAACTAAAAACACATTTGTAGTTCTTATGAGAATCTAAGATGTTTGAGATGAGAAACGTTTATGTTAAAATTATAATCTATCTTGCGTAATTTGTCAAGGGATAGATAAGTTTTTATCCGACAAAAAATATGATATTGTTATTGCACTTTTTGTGCAATATGACTGGAGAGGTAAAAATGTTTTGGGATAAGTATGTTCAAGCATGTAAAAACAACAACAAATCTCCTTCGGGGCTTGCCGAAGAACTTGAAATAAACAGAAGTACTGTTGCAGGTTGGAAGAGAGGCCGTCAGCCAGCCGGAAATACTGTGTACCTAATTGCTGAAAAACTTGGCTGTTCTGCGGATTACTTGCTTTCGGAGGATGATGAGGATGTATCCCTCATATCGAAAAAGAGTGTATTCAAGTCTATTCATGCTATTCCGCAGCGTTTTATAAGTATAATCAGCGGAGATCCTATATCATCTGACGAGCTTGATAAAATAGCAGAATATCTGGATTGTACACCTGATTTTCTTAAGAATACCGAAGAAGTTAAATATGTTCCACTCGGCGAACGAAAACCCGGCGTAGAGTTTAACGTGAATATTATGCACGATATATTTGTGATACTTGACCGCTGTGCGGATTCTAAGCTCTATAAGAGCGTCCAGATACAGATCTCCCGGATCATTCTTCATTGGGTTCTTGCCGATGAGGATAGCGGGTGGACCATTGACAAGCTTTATAATATCAAACAGATCGACTCTCACAAGATGAAATATATCTACACAAATGAGGCTGATTCCGATTCTACCAGAAACTATGGTCTGAATTTCACTGACCTGACCGTTATCAGCAGGGAAACTAAGTATTCTTATCAGTATCTGCTGACGGGGATTGATGGGGATGTTTATAGGGAGTATTTGAAGCTTAAAGATGAATCAGCAAAATAAAAAAAGAGGACCTCGTTTAGGCAGAGTGCCATAAAGAAGTGTTCAAAAACACGGTAATGACAGATACAGCGGATCAATGAAAAAGCTGCCACAGAAAATCACCCAAAGTGATACCTGTGGCAGCTATTTTTTATAAGGTTGTATGCGAATTATTTAAGCCAAATGCAAAAAATATAGGTCTTGTTACGTACCCGTCAATTACCCTACGCCCCGCAATAAAAAACTCCGGACGAAACAAAA